>JAYYZV010000109.1:0-22838 GCA_036339975.1 Pseudomonadota bacterium
GAAGCAAAGGGTACAGGCTTCGACGTGAAGACAATGCGAAGGGTGATTAGCCTCAGAAAAATGGATGCTAGCGACCGTCAGGAGGCCGAGTTCTTACTTGATACTTATTTGTCGGCGCTCGGTATGATAGATCAACCTGCAGCACCGGTGCAGGCAGCAGAGTAGGCAAATATATCAACCTTACAGAAGGTTCCGGTTTTAGCTCGGTGTCTCTTGCTCTGGCGTTTCCGTGCTTAAAAAATTTGGTGCTAAATGGTCGCCTCGCATGCGGTCGGTAAGTTGCCAGATAAGCCTAAAATTTCTCTACCCACGGGCGGAGTTCTATTTCCCACGTCCAAGAAGACCGGTGTTGGCGATGAACGTGCAGATAATCCTTGGCTATCTCATCAGGTCTTAGCATCGCGTCTTTCCCACGTTTTGCTGCGCGTTTATCGTCCGGGCCTTGCAGGATGCCGCCATCGATCACGAAGTGTGCTACGTGGATGTTCTGCGGCTGTAGCTCACGCGCTAATGACTGCGCCAAGCCGCGCAGCCCGAATTTACCCATCGCGAATGAAGACGAATTCGCATAGCCCTTGACACTAGCAGAAGCGCCGGTCAGCAGGATCGTTCCGCTATTTCGGACGATCATCTGTTTTGCAGCTGCCTGAGCAACAAGAAAACCGCCAAAGCAACTGACTTCGATGGCGGCGCGAACCGCTTCGATATCCAGATCCTGCACCGGACCCCGTGCGCGGTTTGAAGCATTGTAAATCACCACGTCTGGCTCACCAATATCTGCGCTTACTTTGGCGAACAGTGTTTCCACCTGTTTCGCGTCCGTCGCATCGCAGGCATAAGCTGTTGCGCGAGTCTCTTCACATAAGCCGGAGAGTTTATCGGTATTACGCGCCGCGATGGCAACATCCATACCCTCCGATGCAAACAGTCTAGCAAGGGAGGCACTCAAGCCGCTTCCGGTGCCCACGATGAGTGCTGTTTCTTTATCGCCCATTTTTTCTCTCTCCCCGGTTAAAACTAATTGGGAATATTCTAGTTTATTGTCAGTTTACTTTGGGCGGTCTTATCCAAGCGTGGTTAACTACCTTCTTAACCCTCTCAGCGTTGCGGATGACGTCCAAAACTATGTTCATTTCCTGCTGCGATCGACTTGCACCGATTAAGTAGACGACACCATTGACAGACCGCCAGCGGTAATTAATGGACCGGATGTCCTTGGTTCGGAGCAACTTTACTTTTAGCTTGGTTTCGATCCATAGATCGTTCGCAGCTGCGACGGGGCCGTAATCTCGGGTGACCTGCATTTCGTTGATGATACGTTTGACTCCCGTGACGCTGCGCACCAAATCCGACGCGCGTTTTTTGTTCTGAGGGAATTTGACAGTGCCAGTCAACATTACGACACGTTCATAGACGTCGGTGGAAATTTCCGTGAAAAGATCACTATACCGATTGCCGATCAGTGCTTCCGTGATGTCAAAAGTAATTGCCGCGTCGTCGCGTAGGGTCTCGATGGACCTATCTTCGAGAGGCGACGAGGCTACATTGACTAAGCCGGTAGGTTGGGTGCAGGCGGCAAGTACCACAAAGGTGCCGGCAGTGAGGAGTGGTCTGAAGATTCGAGGCAATAAGTTCACTATCCGGGCTCCTTATCGACGGTCTGGACCGCAGCAGCCCGAGAAGGCCACTGAAATTCAGTTCCTATAAACAGGCATTCTCGAGAATCATAAATATAAATCCGACGAAACTTTCGGTTATTAAATATTTAGCGCACGTATAGGGCTTCGAGAAGATCGCCGTAGCGGCTTTTGATAATGTGGCGACGTATTTTTAGGGACGGTGTCATCATTTCGTTTTCGATGGTGAAGGCTTCTTCTATTAGCACGAAGCGGCGGACCTTTTCGATGACAGAAAGATCAGCATTGACGCGGTCAAGGGCGGCCGATATCGATTTTCGGAACTCGTCGTCAACCACGAGGGCGCCAATGTCTTTGGTCTTGCTATTTTCCTTTGCCCAGTCGTCAACGAAATCAGAATCCGGCACAATCAGCGCTGATAGGTTTGGTTTGTTATCACCATAGACCATAGCCTGAGCGATCTCCGGTTGTAGGGTGAGAAAGCCCTCGATCCGTTGGGGGGCAATGTTGTCGCCACCGGCGTTCACGATGATATCTTTTTTTCGGTCGGTGATTGTTAAAAACCCGTCTTCATCGACTTCACCAATATCTCCAGTGTGAAGCCAACCACCAGTTATCGCCTCCGCTGTTGCATCGGGCATATTCCAGTATCCCTGCATCACCAACTCGCCTTTTACCAGAATTTCGCCGTCATTAGCGATCTTCAAGTCGACGTCGACCAATTTAGGCCCGACCGTGTGAAATTTGTTTTTGTGTGGAAGGTTACAGCTGATAAGAGGTGCGGCTTCGGTCTGGCCATATCCCTGAAATAGGGGCACGTCTAACGCTTCGAAAAACGTCCCTATATCATAATTTAGCGGGGCGCCACCGGATACCATAGCCTTCAGACGGCCGCCGAACCGTCCTGAGACTTTTTTACGGACAAGTCTAGTCAGCAGCGGATCGAGCAGGGCCTCGCCGAGGCTCATACCGTTACCTTCGTATCTCTTGCGACCAATTTCCACCGCCTTCATGAAAAGTTTTTCAGATAGGCCACCTTTCTGCTGAATGCCGCGAGTAATCCGCCCATGCATTGTTTCGTATAAACGAGGCACCGCTGTCATAATCGTCGGACTAACCTCCTCCATATTTGCGGCGAGTTTATCAACCCCTTCGGCATAGTATACCTGTGCTTTGATTGACATTGGGAACATCAGGCCCGCCGTATGTTCGTATGAATGCGACAGTGGCAAGAAAGATAAGAACTTCTCCTCCTCGAGACCGAGTTTCGATAATAAATCGTATGCGCCCTTGCAGTTTGAGATGATTGAGCCGTGGCTGAGCATAACACCCTTCGGCGAGCCGCCGGTGCCTGAGGTGTATATTAGGCACGATGTGTCGTCTCGTAAGATGCCGCTAGTGTCTGGTGCTTGGTGAGTATTTTCCGCAATTAGGTCATCCCAAAGAAGAACGGATAAGCTATCTGGAGAATTCGATAGAGGCGCCATGGAGATGATGAATTCCAGCCCTATTTCTAGGGCTGCTGGCAGCAGATTTTCCGCCAAAGTATCGCCAGAGACTATGGCGCCTTTGGCGCCGCTGTCTTGGAGTACATGGATATGATCCGAAATCTGGTTGGTCGTATAAGTCGGAACTGAGATGCCGCCAGTCGTCATGATGGCTATATCGGCGACCATCCAATCGGGGCGGCTTTCCGACACAAGTGCCACACGATCGCCTTTCCTAACCCCTAAGGCGATAAGGGCATTGCTCATGGCTGCGGCCCGGTCGTGGGCCTCGGTGCCCGTCATCGGTTGCCATTCGCCTTGGCGCTTAGTCCACAGAAACGGCCTGTCCCCGATCTCCGCGGTATTGGCGAAAAAAATTTCTGGTAGGCTGGTCGCGTTATCATAATCCATCGGTAGCCCTCTTGGCGTAAAAGCTGTAGCAATTTATATCCCGGGGAGCTTACGAGAACCATACATGACTACTGCCACACTTCAGTCTTCGTCTAAATCGGCTCTTGGCAATTTGCCTGAGTGGGACCTATCTGACCTTTATCCGTCAATAGATAGCGCCGAGCTTAAGTCGGATTTGGGCCGGGCGGCGAGAGAGGCGCGAGCATTCTCCAATCTTTACAAGGGGAAACTCTCCCGCCTGACAGGCAGTATGCTTGGGGAGGCAATCTCGACATATGAGACGATCGACGAAATCATGGGCCGTATCATGTCGTACGCCCAGCTGGTGTATGCGGGGAATATTTCGGACCCTGAGATTGGACGGTTTTATCAGTCTATGCAGGAACGGCTGAACGGTATCTCGGCCGATGTTTTGTTCTTTCCGCTGGAGCTAAACGAGATTGACGACCGGACAATGTCAAAACAGCTAAAAACACCGAGGGTGGCGGTCTACAGACCTTGGTTAAACACTATCCGTGCTTTGCGTCCGCACCAGCTTAGCGAGGAGATGGAAAAGTTGTTACATGACAAGCGGATTGCGGGCCGAGCAGCCTGGAGCCGTTTGTTTGATGAAACTATGGCCGACATGCGTTTCGTCCATAACGATAGTGAGCTGACATCAGAAGAAGTGATGAACATGCTCTCCGATCCAGAAGAGGGTGTCCGAGAAGCGAGTGCTAAAACCCTTGGCAAAGAACTGGAAAAACATGCCCGAACGTTTTCCCTAATCACTAACACATTAGCCAAGGACAAAGAAATCGAGGACCGATGGCGTGGCTTCGCGCGCCCGGAAACGTCCCGCAATCTTGCCAATCAGGTGGAAGACGAGGTCGTCGACGCCCTAAATGCGGCGGTGACGGGTTCTTACGCGGATCTGTCGCATCGCTACTACGCGATGAAGGCGACGTGGTTCGGTAAGGAAACCCTCGACCACTGGGACCGCAACGCCCCGCTGCCGGAGGCGGATAACAGCGTTATTCCCTGGGCTCAGGCGACCGAGACCGTGCTGACCGCGTATCGCGATTTTTCACCTGACCTTGCCGATATCGGGCAGCGGTTTTTCGACAACGCATGGATCGATGCGCGAGTGCGCGAGGGCAAATCGTCCGGAGCATTCGCCCATCCCACCGTGCCGTCGGCACATCCCTATCTGCTGCTCAACTATCAGGGTAAAACGCGCGACGTGATGACGTTGGCGCACGAGCTCGGTCACGGCTGTCACCAGATGCTGGCGGCGCCGCAGGGCAACCTGATGGCGGATACGCCGCTGACCCTGGCCGAAACGGCGTCCGTGTTCGGCGAAATGCTGACCTTCCGGAAGATGCTGCGCGCCGAGGACGACCCGGTGCTGCGCAAGGTCATGCTGGCCGGCAAGGTCGAGGATATGCTCAACACGGTGGTCCGACAGATCGCGTTCTTCAATTTCGAACTGCGTGTCCACACCGCGCGCCGCGAGGGCGAACTGACTGCCGAAGATATCTGCGATATCTGGATGGAGGTGCAGTCCGAAAGCCTTGGTCCAGCCATCCGTTTTAACGACAATTACCGCTGGTACTGGACTTATATTCCCCACTTCATTCACTCCCCCTTCTACGTCTATGCCTATGCGTTCGGCGATTGCCTCGTGAACTCTCTGTATGCGGCGTACGAACAGGCGGCGGCCGGCTTTGCCGAAAAATATCTCGATATGCTGTGCGCCGGAGGCACGCTGCGGCACCGGGAACTTCTCGCGCCGTTCGGGCTCGACGCGTCCGATCCGGCGTTCTGGCAGAAAGGCCTGAACGTCGTGCGTGGCATGATCGATGATTTGGAAGAACTGGAGTGACAGACACCACCGAAAACAATTCTCTCGGCGGACGGGCCAGGCGCTATGCCAAGGTTGGCCGCGCGGTCGGCGGGCTGGCGGCGCGCGTGGCGGGTGAGCGATATCTAGGGCTCAGCCTCGACAAGGAAAAGCATGCGGAAGACCTGAAACAAGCGCTGGGCGGGCTGAAAGGGCCGTTGATGAAGGTGGCGCAGATCATGTCGACCATTCCAGACATGCTGCCTGAGGAATACGTGTCCGAACTGGCGGAGCTGCAATCCAACGCGCCCGCCATGGGCTGGCTGTTCGTCCGCCGCCGCATGACCACCGAGCTCGGCGCCGGCTGGCAGGACAGATTCGAGAGCTTTGAAAGGGGGGCTGCGGCCGCCGCTTCCTTGGGTCAGGTGCATCGCGCGGTACACCCCGACGGGTACGATCTCGCCTGCAAGCTCCAGTATCCGGATATGACATCGGCGGTCGAAGCCGACCTCAAGCAGCTACGGCTCGTGTTCTCCATATACAGCCGCTACGACAAGGCGGTCGATTTCAGCAACATTCACCGGGAAGTTTCCGACCGTTTACGCGAAGAGCTGGATTACGAGCTGGAACGCCGTCACATCGATCTCTACCAGCTGATGCTAAAGGACGAAACCGGAGTGCACGTGCCCGAACCGGTGCCCGATCTGTCGACCGACCGCCTGCTCACCATGTCGTGGTTGGACGGCAAGCGTCTCCTCGACTGGGTGGACGCAGATCTGGAGACGCGTAACCGAGTAGCGGAGAACATGTTTCGCGCCTGGTACGTGCCGTTCTACTATTACGGCACTATCCACGGCGATCCGCATCTCGGTAATTATTCCGTTCGTGACGACGGGTCTGTCAACCTCATGGATTTTGGCTGTATCCGCATATTTCACTCCCGCTTCGTCCAGGGGGTGATAGATCTCTACCGCTCGCTGGAATCCGGGGACCACGATCTTGCCGTGCACGCGTATGAAACTTGGGGCTTCAACGATCTGTCGAACGAGGTTCTGGATACGTTGAATGTGTGGGCGGAATTCGTCTACGGCCCACTTCTGGAAGACCGGCCGCGCAAGATCCAGGACACCGACGGCACCACGTACGGCGCCAAGGTGGCCAACAAGGTACATGATGAACTGCGCCGTCTCGGCGGCGTCACGCCGCCGCGCGAATTCGTTCTGATGGACCGGGCGGCGATCGGGCTCGGCTCGGTTTTTCTGCATCTGAAGGCGGAAATAAACTGGTACCGCCTGTTCCACGACCTGATCGGCGATTTCGATGTCGATACGCTGGAGAAAAGACAGGCCGTGGCGCTAGAGAAAACCGGGATCGTCCGGCCGGACTGACCCGCCTGTCTGTCATTGCATTTGGCGAAGCATTGAAACAATCTGGGCGGCCTTCTGCTGGCTGGGAAAGGTAGGATTAATGGAAGTCAGACGAGTAGTCACCGGACACGATGCGGACGGAAAATCCTGCGTGATTATCGACGATATAGCGTCCAACGGGACATCGCGGCGCCCGGGGCACGATTCACGGCTGATCTGGGTAACCGATGCCGCGCCTGCGTCCTACGACGGAAATGAAGATACCGGCGCGCGCCACGTCGGCCGCCCGCCGCCGGAAAATGGTACCTTGATGCGTATTCTGGAAATCCAGCCTCATGTCACCGCAGAGGCACATTTTACCGAGACCGTCGACTATGTGATCGTGATGTCGGGTGCGATGGACATGGTTCTCGATACGGAAACGGTGCAACTGAGGGCCGGGGACGTCCTGGTACAGCGCGGCACGATGCATAATTGGGTCAATCACGGGCCCGATCCTTGCCGGTTTGCCGCAATCTTGATCGATGCCGAGGGCACGGATCGGAAGGCCTCGGCATAAGATGTCGGTTATGTCTCCGCCTTCCGTTTTTCGCTGCATGTAGTAAACAGAATTTGAGATACTTTTCCCAGACAGAAGAAGGCCGCCCAGAATGATCCACGCGAACGCTCCCGAAAAGGAAAACGCTGATCTCCAGCCTTATGTGGATGCCGTCGTTGTGGGGGCCGGGTTTACGGGCCTTTATATGCTGTTGCGTCTCCGTCAGGAAGGCTTTAGCGCGCGTGGTTTCGATGCGGCGCCGGGTGTCGGCGGGACTTGGTACTGGAACCGTTATCCCGGCGCGCGATGCGATATCGAGAGCATGCAGTATTCGTTTCAGTTCGACGAAGATCTGCAGCAGGAATGGCGCTGGACGGAACGCTACGCCTCCCAGCCGGAAATCCTTTCCTATATCGAACACGTGGCGGACCGTTACGATCTGCGCCGCGATATCACGTTCAGCACACGGATCGAAGCCGCGACCTTCGACGAGGCAAGCCACACCTGGCTAGTCGAAACCGACGACGGAGAGAGGGTGCGTACGCGCTATTTCATCATGGGGGTCGGTTGCCTGTCGGCGCCAATCCGGCCCAGCTTTGAAGGCGAGAAAAAGTTCAAGGGCGAGGTTTACCAGACCAGTCGGTGGCCGAAAGATACTGTCGACGTCACCGGCAAGCGCGTCGGCATCATCGGAACGGGATCCTCCGCGATCCAGTCGATGCCGCTGATCGCCGAAGAGGCGGCGCATGTCTACCTTTATCAGCGTACGCCTAATTTCGTGGTACCTTCACAGAACCGGCCGCTGAGCGACAAGGAAGTGGCAGAGATCAAGTCCGACTACAAGGGGTTCCGCAATCGGGCGAAGGAGGGTATGACGGCGTTTCTTTTTCCGCGCCACGACCAGTCGTTGTTCGATCTCGAGCCTGAGGCGCGTCGGGCACGGCTGGATACCCAGTGGGAAATCGGCGGTCTGCCGTTTCTAGGCGCGTTTAACGACATTCTGTTCAACGAGGATGCCAATGCCGAGGTTGCGGCCTACTGGCGTAGCCGGATCGACGAGATCATCGATGACCCTGATCTTGCTGATCTGCTGACGCCGAACGAATTTTTCGGGTGCAAGCGGCTTTGTGCGGGGACCGGCTATTACGAGGCGTTTAACCGCGACAATGTCAGCCTCGTGGATGTGAGTAAGAACGGGATCGAGAGGATCATCGAAACCGGGCTGCGCGCCGAGGGGATCGATTACGATCTCGATGTCATCATCTACGCGACCGGGTTCGATGCCATGACCGGCAGCGTCACCCGGATGAAGATCGTCGGTGCGGACGGGCAGACCATCCAGCAGAAATGGGCAGACGGACCCGCGACATATATCGGTCTTACGATCGCCGGCTTTCCCAACATGTTCAACATGGTCAGCGCCGGCAGCCCGTCGGTCTTGGCAACAATGGTGACCTGTGCCGAGCAACATGGCGACTGGGTCGCTGACTGCCTTGTCCACATGCGGGAAAACGGCCTGACACGCATCGACGCGACGCCGGTAGCGGAACAAAGCTGGGTCGACGAGGTGAACCGTGCGTCGGAACATTCGCTCCGAACACGATGCGACTCCTGGTATGTGGGGTCTAACGTCGTCGGCAAGGCACGGGTGTTTGCACCCTATATCGGCGGCTGGCCGCCTTATGTCGAAAAGTGCAACGCCGTGGCCGCCAATGGTTACGAGGGTTTCGCGCTGGAGAGCCTGTGACCGGCCAGGAATACATTGCAAAACGCGTGGCCGACCAGGCGGCGGCCTGTGGGGTCGAGCTGGTCGCGAGCTTACCGGACAACTGGATGGCGGCGGTAATCCGTGAGTTCGGGTCCGACGACCGCTTTCGCCACGTGCCGGTAAACAGAGAGGAATCAGCCGTCGGGCTGTGTTCAGGGGCGTTTCTGTCCGGGACCGGCTCTCTGGCCGTTATGGGGGCGTCGGGTCTGATGACCCTGATCTACGCTATCACCAAGATCAACTACACCTATGAAATCCCGATGACGATCCTGGCGACGCTCCGCGGCGCGCCAGGGGACAAGGCCAAGTTTCACGTGTCCAACGGCCTGTATTTTCTCCCGTCGCTGGACGCGATTAACCTGACCTACACGGTGATAGACAGGGCCGAAAAAATCCCCGAGGTCGGGCGTATCTATGATCACGCCCGCACCGTCAGCCGCCCCACTGTCGCGATCCTGACCCGCGACGTACTACGCGGGGAGGCCTGAACCATGGCTATTCCCTATCGCGCTGCTTTTCAATTTCTGGCAGATCGATGGACGAATGAGCTGGTCGTCACCTCGGCCGGCAATTCTTCCCAGATGTGGTGGGACGTAACCCGCGATGCCGATCGGGTGTTTTACTTGGATGCGTCGATGAGCCTGTCGACATTGCTGGCGTCCGGCGTCGCCTACGGATTGCCGCAGGCGAAAGTCTGGGCGTTCATGGGGGACGGCGCGTTCATCATGAATCCCGGCATGCTGATGGTGGAGCGTGACCTCAATTTGCCAAACCTGACCCATATCCTAGTTTCTAATCGCGTCTATGGCGGGACATCCGATCTTGACCTGCCGAACAAGCCAGTGAACGATTATGTGGGGATGGCGAAATCCATTGGCTTGGAGGGCATCTGGTCCTTCGAGACGATGGGCCAGCTTGAAGGTGGCTTCGACGCCGCGTTTTGTGGCAACGCCGAAGGCCACCGCTTTGTGGTTCTGGAGGTTGATCCGTTCACGCCCGAAGACCACGCTATCGAGGAACCTCCGATGGACGGTCCGGAAATCAAGTTCCGGTTCGGGCGGTATATCGAGAAAACCTACGGGGCTAAGGTTTTCACCGGTCAGTTCTGATCGCGGAACAAGGACGGCTCAGCGCAGCGTATCCAGCAGTTCGAAACTGCGCGCGTGGGCCTGTTCCGTCGGGCCGGCTGAAAACAGTTCCGGCCGGTGTGTGTTGGCGAAGGCGTGGTCGGCGTCGTAGACGTGGAACGTAACGTCCGGCAGATCTTCTAGCGTATCCCGGATTTCGTTCAGGAGTTCAAGCGGTACGTGATGGTCGCGATCGCCCGCGTGAAAAATCGTCGGGCAGAAAATGTTCGGTCCTTCATCCAGAAACTTTTGCACCTCGGTGCCGTAATAGACGATCGCGGCGTCCGGGTTCAGGCGCGCCGAGGCCAGATAGGTCAGCGTCCCGCCCATGCAATAGCCGACGACCGCGATCTTGCCGTTGCATTCAGGTAGGGATTTCAGGTTGTCGATAACGGCGGCGATGTCGTCGACTGCTTTGTCGTGATCGATTTTGCCGCGAAAGCGCAGACCCTTTTCACGTTGTTTCGGGATTCGGTAATCGGCGACGAAGTCGGGCTCGAGCCGCCAGAACATGTCCGGCGCAATCACGCAGTATCCGCGGGCGGCGAACTGATCCGCGACTTCTTCGATCCAAGGCGTAATGCCAAGGATTTCGTGCAGCATGACGATGCCCGGCCCCTGCAATGCGGGCAGGGGAGACACATACGCGCCAAACGCGCCGCTGCCGTCCGTGGCGGCGATCTTAACCCGCCGTCCCATGTTTTCCCCTATAGTCCAGAAGCGCGCTCTGCCCATCGCGGCAGGATATCGGATATGGCGCCGGTGATGGCTGAAAGCTCGGCGGACGTTATCGTAAGGGGCGACATCGTGTAGATCACATTGCCGAACGGGCGCAGCCAGATGCCGGCGTCGACGAACTGCGCCTTCAGCCAGTCGAGATCGTGAAGCGCGCTGGTTTCGACTGCGCCGATCGCACCCTTTACGCGAACGTCCACCACGCCCGGCAGATCGGCAACCGGGGCGAGTTCGCGGGCTAACTGTGCTTCTATCGTCTCCACCTGCGGTAGGCGGGGCTCGGTCTCGAAAAGGTCGAGAGACGCATTTGCCGCCGCGCAGGCCAGCGGGTTCGCCATGTAGGTAGGGCCGTGCATCAGGGCTGCGTCCGGATCGTCCGATAGGAACGCGTCGAACACGTCCGCTGTCGCCACCGTGGCGGCGAGATTGATCGCCCCGCCAGTCAGCGCCTTTCCAAGACAAATGATGTCGGGTGCGATGCCGGCTTGGCTATGGGCGAACAGCGTGCCTGCGCGCCCGAAATTGACGGCAATCTCGTCGCAGATCAGCAGCGCGCCTGCGGCATGCGCCGCGTCGGCGATGACTTTCAGCGCTGCCGGGTCGTGCATTTTCATGCCGCCTGCGCACTGGACCAGCGGCTCGACTATGACGCCTGCGATTTCTTCACCGTGGACGTCTAGCAGGCGACGAAACTCGGCGGTGCTGTCCGCGTCTCGTGGTATAGGCGCGATCACCTGTTCCGGCAGGTAGCCCTTGAACAGCGCATGCATACCTTCGTCTGGGTCGGTGACCGACATCGCGGCCAGTGTGTCGCCGTGATAGCCGTCCCGGAAGCAGAGGAATAGCGTTCGTCCTGAATCCCCGCAGTTTAGCTTGTACTGCACCGCTATTTTCATAGCGACCTCGACAGCGACGGAACCGGAATCGGCGAAGAATACGCGGTTCAGTGATCCCGGCAGGATAGCTGTTAGACGCGCTGCCAGCCGCTCCGCCGGTTCGTGCAACAGTCCGCCCAACATCACATGCGGCATGGTGTTTAACTGATTCTCCATCGTCATTACGATATGTGGATGGTTATAGCCGTGACATGCCGTCCACCAAGACGATACGGCGTCAATCAGCTCGCGACCATCGTCGAGGATGATGCGCGTGCCGGCTGTCCGCGCCGCCCTTAATGGCGCTGCCATGCCCTGCATCTGTGTATAGGGCAGCCAGAGATGAGGAATAACGGCGTTCATCGATGTCGACCCACGCGCCGACTTTACTCGGCCGGCTGCGTATCAGTGGGCATCGGGCGCACGCCGAGCTTCTCGAAAAGTGCCTGATCGGTGTACTGAGATGGGTTGCCGGTTGTTAACAGTGTATCGCCGTAGAAGATCGAGTTCGCGCCGGCAAGGAAACACAGCGCTTGGGTAGCCCCCTCCATCTCCAGGCGGCCGGCAGAGAGTCGTACCATCGATTTCGGCATCACGATTCGGGCAACGGCGATGGCGCGCACCAGTTCCAGCGGATCGAGCGGATGTACGTCGGCTAGAGGCGTGCCTGGCACCGCCACTAGCATGTTCAGCGGCACGCTTTCCGGATGTTCAGGAAGGCTAGCTAGCGACTGTAGCATGTCGGCACGGTCATTCCGGGTTTCGCCCATACCCAGGATCCCGCCGCAGCAGACGTTGATGCCCGCATCGCGGACGCGAGCGAGCGTATCGAGTCGATCGTCGAAGGAGCGTGTCGAGATAATATCGCCATAGAATGATTCTGACGTATCGATGTTGTGATTATAATAATCGAGACCGGCAGCCTTCAGGCGCTCCGCCTGCCCATCTTCAAGCATGCCGAGTGTGACGCAGCTCTCGAGGCCGATCGATTTAACCTCGCTTATCATGTCACAGACAACCTCAAGGTCACGGTCCTTGGGTCCCCGCCATGCCGCCCCCATGCAGAAGCGGGTAGCGCCGGAATCCTTTGCTCGTAGGGCAGCGGCGCGGACCGCTTCCAGAGACATCAGCTTTTCGGCCCCGACATCGGCTTTGTTATGGGCACTTTGCGAGCAATAGGCGCAGTCCTCCGGGCACCCGCCGGTCTTGATACTCAGCAAAGTCGACACTTGCACCTCATTGGCATCGAAATGACGGCGATGGACGGTTTGCGCGGCGTACAACAGATCGTTCAGCGGCGCCGCGATCAGTGCGCGAACCTCCATAGTAGTCCAGTCATTTCGCGTCGCGTCGCCAGAATCGGATAGAATCGATGGAGTTGTCATGTCCGCTATACTAAGCACAGCAAAGGACACGACAAGCAGGATTTCGCATGTCAAACGAATCGCTGGATCAGTTCGCAAAATTGAAACTCGACCGCCTAATGACGAGCGGTCTGCGACGGTCGGTGACAGAGACACACCGTACTGACTCCGTGCATCTTCGGCGTGATGGACGCGATCTCATGTCGTTCTGCTGCAACGATTATCTGGGTCTGACCCATCATCCGAAGGTCAAGGGTGCTGCGGCGGCCGCAATCTCAAATCATGGCGCCGGAGCCGGGGCGTCGCGTCTAATTACCGGGAACCACCCGTTTTACACTGTCTTGGAACATAAACTAGCCAGCCTGAAAGGCACGGAGGCCGCCTGTGTCTTCGGCAGCGGCTACATGGCTAATGTCGGCATCCTGCCGGCCCTCGCGGGCGAGGACGATCTGATCGTTGCTGACGAATTGGGACACGCTTCGATACATATGGGCGCCCGGGCGGCGAGGGCAAAATTTCTGACCTTCCGCCATAATGATGTGGACGATCTTGTCAATATTCTGGCCCGCGAAAGGGCGTCGGCTGGGAGGTGTCTAGTCGTGACGGAGGGAGTGTTCAGTATGGATGGCGACCGTGCCCCACTCGATGTATTGGCGGATATATCCAATAATCATGACGCGTGGCTGATGATGGATGACGCCCACGGCTTTGGTGTGCTCGGCGGCGGCCGCGGTAGTGCGTTCGAGTTCGATCCACTGCCTGAAATACCGTTGCAGATGGGGACGCTATCCAAGGCCGCCGGCGTGTATGGCGCGTTCCTTTGCGCTAGTGCACCGGTGATAGAACTGATGAAAAGCCGGGCGCGTAGTCTGGTCTATACCACGGGCCTCCCGCCCTCGGTGGTAGCGGCTGCTATTGCGGCTGTCGACATCATCGCAACCGACCCGGACCGTGTCGCGCGGCCGCTCGCTCTGGCGCGAGCGTTCTGTAACGCCGTCGGGCTAGACATGCCGGAAAGTCCAGTCGTGCCAATAATCGTTGGCGCAGAAACAGCCGCGCTGGAAGCTTCGGTCGCATTAGAAGAGAAAGGTTTTCTGGTTACCCCGATCCGTCCGCCAACCGTACCCTCTGGGACGTCACGTTTACGGTTTACTTTCACGGCCGAACATAGCGAGGCGCAGGTGGAGGCGCTTGCAGCCGCCGTGAACGCACTTGAAATCGATCACAGACCGCCACCGCGGACCGCCGTGGGTTGACATGGTTGCGATCTTTGTGACCTCCTGCGGTACAGGCCGCGGCAAAACCTACGTCTCCGAGAAAATAATCCGCGCCCGACGGGCAGCGGGAGCGGCGGTGCAAGTGCTGAAACCTGTGATTAGCGGTTTTGACGTAACTGCGGTGGAAGAATCTGACACCGGGTTGTTGCTCGCCGCACTTGGACAGGAGCCGACGCAGGACGCCATCGATCGCGTTTCACCTTGGCGGTACACTGCGCCGCTATCACCGGACATGGCGGCAGTCGCAGAAAATCGTACCGTGCCAGTAGACGAAGTGATCGAGTACTGCCGTTCCGCGATCGGACAGGCCGAAAAAGATGGCGAATATCTGCTGATCGAAGGGGCGGGCGGGGTGATGGCCCCACTCGATGATATCCGCACGATGCGCGACCTAGTGGCGGCGCTTGGTATCCCGGTCGTTCTGGTAGTTGGCAGTTATCTTGGCAGCCTAAGCCATGCTTTGACAGCGCTTGAAGCGCTCCGTGCTCGGAACATCGCCATTGATCGTATTGTCGTAAATGAAACAGAGGACAGCAATATCCCTCTTTCCGAGACACGTGCTACACTAGCTCGGTTTGTCGACTGCCTGCCAATCGAAATACTACATTTCAGCCAGCCGTCGCCGTGACGATCCAACAGGCGCCGGCGAGGTAGACGACGCCGTCTTTGCCGGTGTTCTTTTCCAGCACACCGTTTATGGCGTCGATAACTTTAATGCGTTTCTCGCCAGTGACTTCGCCCAAAGGCACAGATAGCGGGCCCATTTCCATGACGAATGCTAGAGCGTCTTCCGTCGTTCGTCCCAGCGGGATCTGAATATCCAGTGGAGTGAGATTGATATCCCGCCATCCCGATTCAGAGAGCACGCGGTGAACGCGGTCCGGATTAGCGAAAGAGAAGGGCCCTGGGTCCTCTGGCCCCGGTCGTGGCGGCATCTCGAGGAAAGGTTTTGCGGCAGCTATTGGCTCCATCGCCCATAAATTTTCTCTGGGGCTGCGCCAGACGCCGAGTGCCACGCGCCCGCCGGTATCCAGTGCCTGTCCTAGCCGGGCGAAAACCGCTACCGGATCGTCAAAGAACATAGCGCCCAGCCGGGAAATCATTTTATCGAAGGATCCATTCGAGAATGGATAGATGGCTGCATCTCCCAGTACGAAAGTGACATTAACTAGGCCGGCGGCGTCTGCACGCTCTTGGGCGCGATCGATCATCGGTCCGGATACGTCGATGGCTGTAACCGTACCAATAGGAGTGACGCGCTCTGACACTGCTAAAGTAGTTCCTCCATTGCCACAACCGAGGTCTAGTACCCGGTCGCCGACCCCGATTTCTGCCGCATCGAGCATTGCGTCGGTGATGGCTGAAAACATGATATCCACCGTATCGGCATATCTTGCCCAGGCGATCCCGTGATCACTGTTCCAGAATTCAATCTGACCTATATTTTCGTCGTTCATTGCTAGCTCATCAAGCTGACGAACTTCTTCGGTTATAACCGGTTTTCATATCCGATTTGTTCCGAGGTTGGGTCCTTACATGGAAAATCGCTGCGGATCGATATGAGGGATAGGAAAGACAGCAATAGTTTGGCGCAGTTTGAATAAAAAAGGCCGCGGAGAGCGGCCTTTTTGATCTTTCTGATAACGTGGCCTCAGAAGCCTTCACGCTCTAGCCTTTTGCGTTCAAGCTTGCGGGCGCGGCGAATAGCTTCAGCCTTTTCACGGGCTCGGCGTTCCGACGGTTTTTCATACGACCGACGCATTTTCATTTCGCGAAAAATACCTTCGCGCTGCATTTTCTTCTTCAGTGCGCGCAGCGCCTGATCTACATCATTGTCTCTTACGGATACTTCCACGGCTACATCATCTCCAGTCGGATCGCATATGGCCCCTTACGGCCCGGATTTGTCCGCCTACACGAGCAGGAACTACTGCTCCAGAAACGGCGAAAACCGGTGTTTCCACCGGCTAACGAAACCTTTATAGCATAAACAGGGCTTGATTTTAAAGTCCTTAACGTCATTGTCCCTATTTCAGTTGTATACGTCAAAAATGAACCTTAACCCGTGTCAGGATAGCGTTTCCAAATGACTTTGCTAAAAATCGCCCGTATGGGACATCCGGTTCTTTTACAAATGGCGAACGAGATCCCCGAAGCTACCTCGCCGGATGTCGGACGCCTCGTAAAAGATATGGTAGAAACCATGGAAGATGCGGTAGGCGTCGGCCTTGCGGCACCACAGGTCTATGAGGGCAAGCGCGTGATCATCTTTAAATCGCCACGTGAGCGAGGCGAAGAAGGGCGCGCGGAAACAGATTTCTCTGAGCTTACGGCATTGATAAATCCGAAGTTTGAACCTGTGACCGACGAACTTGCGCTTGGTTGGGAAGGCTGTTTGTCGATTCCCGGTATCACCGGTGCTGTCCCGCGCTATTCCCACATCGTTTATCGTGGATATTTGGCTAGTGGTCAGGCTGTCGAACGGGAAGCAACAAACTTTCATGCGCGTGTTGTACAGCACGAGATTGACCATCTTGACGGTGTTCTTTTCCCCATGCGGATGACCGATATGTCGTTATTGAGCTTCAACGAGGAATTGCAGACGTTCATGGAACATGCCGCAGTCCAAGCTGCGGCAAATTCCAACGACAACGGTCCTGAAACATGACAAAAAATGGAGTTCCGATCCGCGCTGCGTTGATCAAAAGTGCTCTCGCGCATATCCCAGTCGACGGCTGGTCATTGGCTGCACTTCAGTCCGGCGCACGGGATATCGATCTCAATGGAGAAGTCGTGGCAAGAGAATTTCCCCGAGGCGTTTCCGACGCGATTCAGTGTTTTTCTGAACAGGCCGACCGGCACATGCTGCAGTCGATGCAGGCTTTGGATCTTGAAACTTTCCGCATTCACGAACGCGTGGGCATGGCTGTGGAAAATCGATTGACCTATCTTGAACCGCATAGAGAAGCGGTTCACCGCGGATTAACTTGGCTTTCAATGCCGCAGAATGTGTTGCTCGGCGCACGACTACTATACCGGACGGTGGACGATATCTGGTATGGGGTCGGTGACCGGTCGACCGATTTCTCGTTCTATACAAAGCGCGGACTTCTGGCTGGTGTTGTGGGCTCGACGAACCTGTTCTGGCTCGAAGACCGTAGCAAAGATGGCGCCGAGACCAAGGCTTTTCTTTACCGGCGGCTTGACGAAGTTATGAATATACAAACTGCACGGAAATATATGAGCGTTCCGCGCGATAGAGTGCTCGGTTCATTGTCTATACTCAAAGACGTATTTGAAAGACGCTACCGACGATCTGATAACGGGGAGAGCCGCGTTACGTGACCCATTTTTCGGCCTGGGCGGCTTTCTGTCTTTCCGTACAAGTGCAGGCACGTACCGGCTTCGGTGGCCAACTCAGCCCATTTGTCGGCTTCGTCTCCGATCAGATTGGTCATCACCGCGTCTGAATGACGGGACAGATCGCCTAGCGGGAGGCCTGCAACCGCCCGAATGAACTGTTCAAATTGGCTAACCGCGCAGGCGTCGAGTGTCCAATGGCCGGAATTGTGGGGCCGTGGCGCGATTTCGTTTACCACCACGCCACCGTTGCCCAATACGAACATTTCCACCGCCAGAAGACCTATTATATCTAGTGTCGCTGCGATTTGGGTGGCAATTCTCTGAGCCTCGATCGAGACCTCTTCTGAAATGGTCGAGGGAGCAGTCGTCGTGTGGAGTATGTGATCTCTGTGTACGTTGTCGACCGGCACGTAGCTTTGGGTAGTGCCATCCGCACCTCGGGCGAGGATAACGGAAATTTCTCGTTCAAAATTGATAAATCCTTCGAGTACCGCCGGTGCCCTCCCGATGCTGTTCCATGCGGCCGACAGATCGACTTGGTTATCAACACGTAATTGCCCTTTGCCATCGTACCCGAACCGCGACGTTTTCAGGATGGCCGGCAGGCCTGTTTTCGCCGGCGCTGTTTCGAGATCTCCGTTGTCCAGAATGGGTGCCCAAGGAGCGGTGTTTATACCATGATTGTTGAGGAAGGTTTTTTCAATTTGCCGGTTTTGGGAAACGTGTAAGGCATCAACACCCGGCCGGACGGGAGAATATTCGGAAATGGCGGCGAGGGTATCGTCAGGCACGTTTTCGAACTCAAAAGTAACTATATCGACCTTTTGGGCGAATTGCCGAGCGGCGTCGGTATCTTCGTACGAGGCTGTTGTCTGCGAAGCGGAAACTTCCTTGGCCGGGGCATTTGTATCGGGGCTGTAGATATGACATTTGTAACCGAGTTGTGCGGCCGCCACCGCTGCCATACGGCCAAGCTGGCCGCCGCCAAGTATGCCGATCGTCGAACCGGGGGGTAGAGGAGCCGTCACGGCGTTTGCTGTCTATTTTCCGGGTGGATTTTCCGGCACATTCGCAGCCAGCGACGCGCGCCATTTTTCTAGCCGCTCGGCCAGCGGCTCATCTTGCAATGCCACGATTGACGCGGCCATTATCCCAGCGTTCATGGCGCCGGACTCCCCGATTGCCAGCGTGCCGACGGGCACACCGCCGGGCATTTGGACAATGGACAGAAGGCTGTCCATTCCGCTCAGAGATTTGCTTTCGACCGGCACACCAAGGACCGGGATCGCCGTCATCGAGGCTACCATACCCGGCAGGTGTGCTGCGCCGCCCGCGCCCGCGATTATGACGCTGAGACCTCGTTTTTTTGCGGACCTAGCATATTCTGTCATTCGGTCGGGTGTGCGGTGTGCCGATACCACCTTTGTTTCATGGGGAACCTTCAGCGTTTTCAATATTTCGGTGGCTTGTTTCATAGTCGACCAGTCCGATCGGCTACCCATGATGACACCTACTAAAGGTATCTTCTGCCCGGATTTACGGCCTATAGGGGTTCTTCGAGACTTGCGGGCTGCCATGGCAATTTTCCTTTATGTTCGGCGCCGTCGGTCGGGCAGGATGCGGGCGACAGAAAAACCTATTATAAGCTGCTCCCGGCTCATCGCAAACCGCAGAAATCCGGGCCTCTACAAGAATTATTGAAGTCAGCATTAAGAGCAATCCGGTACAACTCTCAAACTGTTAAGGTTAGTCATACGCAGCGCCGTAGAGGCTACAACTCTCTCGGTCGCAAACAAAAAAATTTAATGACTAGGTCTTTATTAACGACCCTAATTCTCATGCCTAGTCCCATTTTAGGCTATAATGTCTGGGTAGAGCTTCGCCTCTAACTGCGCGATTTGATCCTTCAGAATGAGCTTCCGTTTTTTCAGCCGCTGCATCTGTAGCTGATCGTACGGTGCGCCTTCGGTAAAACGCGCGATCACATCGTCGAGATCCCGGTGCTCAAGTTCCAGCTCAGCCAGTTCACGACGAAGCATTTCTTGAAGGCTCATGTTTTTTATCTCTTTGAGTCTCAGAATTTGTCTCAGGATATCAGAAACACCGCTGCGCTGTCAGTTATGCCCCACTTTTTCTCGAAGAATTATGCGCCTCGCCGGCCGAAATCGGGAAGATTTTTTTGCGTTTTAGTCGCGGCAATTTTCCGGTCTGGATGCTATAATCCGCACCAGCCCGTTCCGGGCGACCGAGAGGTGCGGATTAAAGGTTTTCGGAATTCGCCATAAAACACCCAGGCTAATACAACCACTGGTGTTGTCGGACAACTGACCGGTAGGTTGTTTAGCGGATTTACATTATTGATGTGTTGTAAGTTCACCAACACAGTGGAGGAGACTTTGGCTAAATTTCCTGATCACCCGTTCTGGAATTTTTCGCTGGAGGTCTATATGTCCCATGGTGTCGGGCCAGCGTGCCTAGAACTCCAGACTAGGCATCAGCTAGATGTTAACATTCTTTTGTATTGCATGTGGGCCGGCGCGTCGGGCCGGGGGGCGCTAACTGGTTCACAAATGGCGTCTGTGGACGCGGCGGTAAAGGAATGGCACCAAGATGTGGTTCGCGCGCTTAGGGCTGTCCGCGTGCGGATGAAAACGGGGGTCGGAAACGCGCCTGACGATTTGACAGAAGCCCTGCGCCAGCGGATTCAAAAGATCGAAATAGATTGCGAACATGTTGAACAACTGATTTTGGCGAACACCGTTGATCTCGCGGCGAATGGTGCCAAAACAAACACCGAACGGCTGGAAGACGCTGTCTCCAATATCTCTTCTTATTTTGCGACTTTCGGCGAGGTTTCAGGGGCGGATCGGCGAAGCCTTGCCCTTATCCTTAAGGTTGCTTTTCGAGACTTGGAGGCTGACCAAGTGGAGGCCGCGGCCGGCGCGATGTAAGGCGTCCCGGACATTTATCGTCAAAATCAAAACGAAATAACGGGATTACAATTTGGTCGGCCAGTATCTCGGCTTTTGTGGCATTCCGAAATTCGGAGTTTTATCCGACACCTATAATTCGGCTTTGTGCCGGGTTTTAAAGCTTGAACTCTGGCATCTGCATGCCGGTTGATGTCGCCGGTTTTTCTTCTTCAACGGGTGGGGCTTCGACTGTGGAAGAATAGCCCGCCTTTAAGACTTCCTTGTCTAAATCCCGGCGATCACAAAGACCCAACCCGACCGGATCACGGGCATTGATGTTGTTCATGTTCCAGTGAGAGCGGTCGCGGATGGCATTGATCGTTGGCTTGGTGGTCCCGATCAGGCGCGAAATCTGCGCATCTGTCAGGTTCGAAAAATGTTTTACTAGCCACGCGATCGCGTCCGGCTTGTCGCCTCGCCGGGCGATAGGAGTGTACTTAGGTCCTTTTGTACGGGTAGCGGGCCGCGGCACATCTGTTTTCGCCATCACAAGTCGTTGCGCGGCATCGTCCTCGCAACGTTCGATCTCCTGTTTCGTTAACTGTCCATTGACGATGGGGTCGTAGCCGACCATCCCGAAGGCCACTTCGTCGTCGGCGATGCTCTGCACTTCTAGTTCGTGCAGGCTGCAAAAAGCACCGATCTGGCGGAATGTCAGTCCGGTATTTTCGATTAGCCACACCGCGGTGGCTTTGGGCATCAGCGGGTTCGCACTTTCGGTTGCTTGACGGGCCATGATGAAATGCTCTCTTCTTCTTTCCGGGGTTTTGCATTCGACGCCGCCTCAAGAGGCGCTATCTACGCTCAACATAATTTTCCCTATATGATCACTGCTTGCCATCAGTTCATGGGCTTCGGCGGCATCTAACAGCGGGAAGGTATCATAAATAAGAGGCTTGATATCGCCTTTTTCGAATAACGGCCAGAGATTCCGTTCCACTGCCTCTGCGACAATTGCTTTCTGCTCGACGGTGCGGGGGCGCAGGGTCGATCCCGTATAGTGAATCCTCTTGGACATGATGGTCGGGATAAACAGTTCGACCTTGGCGCCATTCTGTACGGCGACCTGCACCATGCGGCCGTCCATCGCTAGGACATCCAGATTGCGAGCGAAATAGTCACCGCCTACGATATCGAGTACTACGGAACAGCCCGCCCCACCAGTGGCCTGTTTAACCACTTCGACGAAGTCCTCTTCGGTGTAGTTAATGGCCCGCGTAGCACCTAAATCTTCACATGCTTTGCATTTGTCGGCGGTCCGAACGGTTGTGTATACAGTGGCGCCGAATGCACGCGCTACTTGAATAGCAGCAGTGCCAATCCCTCCGGAGCCGCCGTGAATTAGGATGCTGTCTCCGGGGGTCAGGCTGACGCCGCTGAACAGATTGGTCCAGACGGTGAAGAAATTTTCCGGGATGGCGGCCGCTTCCACCATGCCGTACCCCTTGGGTAGCGGCAGTGCGAGCTGTTCGGGGACAACGGTGTATTCCGCATATGCGCCGCCTGAAACAAGTGCGCAGACTTTCTCTCCCAGCACATGGCGGGTAACACCTGCGCCAGTTGCGATAACCAGACCGGCGAGTTCTAGCCCCGGAATATCGGTAGTCCCAGGCGGCGGCGGATAGTTTCCCTGACGCTGCATCGTGTCCGGAAAATTAACGCCGATTGCAGAATTTTTAACCAGCAACTCGCCCTCAGAAGGCTGTGGGACTGGACGTGTTGTTGGCTTTAGGACTTTAGGACCACCGAATTCGGTAATTTCGATAGCGGTCATGGTTTCTGGAATGTCGAATGACATTTGGAATCAAACTCGAGTATTTCGGAAATGGAAGTTGCAGGTCTATCGCTTCAAAGGCAGACTGGCAAGTCTGAACACAGTAGAAACATCGATTATCAGGGTTGGAGAGGTGCCGTGGACATAAATGACGATCTTCCCCAAAACATGCCCAAGCCAAAACGGGACCTTGATCCCATGTCAATCGAGGAACTGCGCGACTACATTGCGGAGATGAACGAGGAAATCGAGCGGGTATTGGAGGAAATCACCAAAAAAGAAACGCACCGAAGCGGTGTAGAGGCCTTATTCAAAAAATAG
>JAYYZV010000110.1:0-22637 GCA_036339975.1 Pseudomonadota bacterium
TAACCCCCTCCATTTCGAACAAACGTCCGTATTGTTTAACCAGCGCGTTCTTAGGCGTGGTGAGAATCTGAACAAGTGCTCCTTCATCGAGATCTTCCAGCGTGGCGATAACAGGCAGACGACCTACAAATTCCGGTATAAGACCAAACCGAAGCAAGTCCTCGGGTTCTATGTCTCTCAGTATTTCTCCCGTCTTTCGATCATCGGGATCCCGCACGTCGGCGCCGAAGCCGATGCTGGTGCCCTGGCCACGGTCGCTAATAATTTTGTCGAGGCCAGCGAAAGCGCCCCCGCAGATAAACAGAATATTGGTCGTATCTACCTGCAGAAATTCTTGCTGAGGGTGCTTGCGGCCACCCTGCGGCGGAACGGACGCGACTGTGCCCTCCATTATTTTTAGCAAAGCTTGCTGAACACCCTCGCCCGATACATCACGAGTAATCGACGGATTGTCAGATTTACGAGAAATCTTGTCGACTTCGTCAATATAGACAATACCCCGCTGCGCCCGTTCAACATTGTAATCCGCGGACTGCAGAAGTTTTAGGATTATGTTCTCTACATCCTCCCCCACATAACCAGCTTCGGTCAGAGTGGTGGCATCGGCCATGGTAAAAGGGACGTCCAATATCCGGGCCAAGGTTTGTGCCAGAAGTGTCTTGCCACAGCCGGTCGGTCCGATGAGGATTATATTGGATTTCGCGATTTCCACATCGTTGTTCTTCTGACCATGAGACAAACGCTTGTAATGATTGTGTACCGCGACCGACAGGACACGCTTTGCATGTGCTTGACCAATCACGTAGTCATCTAGAACGGTGCAGATTTCCTTCGGCGTCGGAACACCATCCCGAGATTTTACGAGAGTGGTCTTGTGCTCTTCGCGGATAATATCCATGCAAAGTTCGACGCACTCATCGCAAATGAAAACCGTGGGGCCCGCGATCAGTTTCCTGACTTCGTGCTGACTCTTCCCGCAGAAAGAACAGTAAAGAACGTTTTTGGAATCCCCGCTAACGGACTTATTCATGACTACCCAGCATTTTTTTTTGCATTTTAACCAAGGCTAACACGGGCGTCCATCCGCAAGCTTGCGTAGAAACGCTACCATCTTTCATCAGTTTAGACCGCATACCCGCACTATAATATACTTCGTGATTCTCTTTCGTATATGTCCAGTTTTCTATTAAAGTTTTCAACAATGTCTAACAAAATCTGCCGACCAGACTTAATCGGAGGGGTCCTCAGATTCATCCTCAGCGACGTCCGTCACTGGCCTCTGGTTAACGACTTCATCGATGATACCGAATTCCTTTGCATCTTCGGGATCGAGGAACTTGTCGCGGTCCATCGCGTCTTCGATAACTTTCAGATCTTGGCCGGTGTGCTTAACATAAATATCGTTAAGCCGCGCGCGTAGCGAAAGAATTTCCTTGGCGTGAATTTCAATATCCGTCGCCTGCCCCTGGAACCCGCCGGACGGCTGATGAACCATAATACGCGAATGGGGAAGCGAATATCTTTTGCCCTCGGCTCCGGCGGCCATCAAAAGTGATCCCATCGATGCCGCCTGACCGATGCAGACTGTGGAAATATCTGGGCGGATGTATTGCATTGTATCGTATATTGCGAGACCCGCTGTCACCAACCCGCCAGGCGAGTTAACATAGAAGGAAATATCCTTCGTAGGATTTTCGGATTCAAGAAACAATAATTGTGCACATATAAGGCTCGACACATGATCCTCGACCGGCCCCACTAGGAAAATGATACGTTCTTTCAAAAGCCTTGAATAGATGTCATAGGCTCGTTCTCCGCGGTTGGTCTGTTCAACCACCATGGGCACTAGGGAGTTCATTTTAATTTCGTTGCCGAGGGTCATTAGGTCTCCAGCGATGTTAGGGCGCGGCTTGAAGTTTCGACCGCACACGTTACGACTTTTAAATCCGATCCTCGAGTTTGCATCATTTTCCTTTTGCTTTGCCTTTTGCTTTGCCTTTTGCTTTGCCCTTAGTTGAGCTTTTTTTCTTGGCCTTTTTAGTTTTGTCCGTGGCGTCTTTGGTTTCGGGATCAGCTATCAATTCCTCGACACTCACTTTTCGCTCCGTTACCTGAGCGAGTTCAAGGATATAATCAATAATTTTTTCCTCAAAAATCGGCGCTTGCAACTCCTGCATCGCTTGAGGGTTTTCCTGATAAAACTTCATTACCTGCGCTTCCTGACCAGGGAAACGCTGGGCCTGTTCGCCCATCGCTCGGTTCAGGTCATCCTGACCAACTGTAAGGTCGTTGACCCGACCGATCTCCGACAAGAGAAGGCCCAGCCGGATCCGTCGGGTGGCGATTTCTCGATAGTTTTCTTCGAGTTCTTCGTCTGACTTCCCCTTATCATCTTCGTCCAGCCTGTCCTGTTCCTTGGCCTCTTCAAGTTGTTTCCATATATTCTGGAATTCGTCTTCCAGCATACTTGGGGGGACATCGAAGTCCGCGGTATCAGATAACTTATCGAGAAGTTCACGTTTGAGCCGTCCCCGCGAAACCTGCGTGTACTCTGAACCGATCTGATCGCGTACCATCGCCTCCAGCGCGGCCAGATCTTCAGCACCCATCAATTTCGCGAATTCCTCATCTACGTCGACTTTTGCAGGAGCCCGCACTTCGTTAACGTCGACATCGAATTCTGCCGCCTTACCCGCAAGGTTTTCCGCGCCGTAATCTGCCGGGAAGTCGACATTGACTTTCTTCTTCTCTCCCGCCTTCGTCCCGATCAATTGACCTTCGAAGCCGGGAATAAACTGCCCACTACCCAACACGAGCTCCATACCCTCGGCGGCGCCACCATCAAATTCTTCACCGTCTATCCGCCCCACGAAATCAATAAGAAGTTGATCGCCATCTTCGGCGGCGCGGCCTTCTTCCACCGCATATGTCTTTTGCTGGTCAGCCAAGCGCTCCATAGACGTCCGGACGTCTTCATCAGGAACTTCGGCGACCATACGCTCGAGCTCGATCGTACTGAAGTCGATGGGTTCAATTTCTGGGACCACCTCGACCGTCAGCTTGTATTCAACTTCCGCACCGTCTTCAAAAGTTACTAAGTCGACCTTGGGCTCCAGCGCCGGGCGAAGGTCTTTATCTACCATAATCTTCTGAATGGAATCTTGAATCGTTTGCTCCAAGATTTCGCCACGCACCGCGTCGCCAAAACGTTTCTTCAGTATCGTTATCGGCACTTTGCCGGGGCGAAAGCCTGGCACATTTACCGTGGCCCCCACCTCGGTCAAACGAGTGTTCATGCGTTGGTCGACATCCTCTTTCGGAATTACAACCGTGTATTCGCGTTTCAGGCCTTCGTTAATGGTTTCTTTAACCTGCATAAGTCTCTCTTTTCATCGCCATTCCGACGGCCTCAACAACAATCGCTGATCAGGCAACTATGGTGCGGGCGAAGGGACTCGAACCCCCACGGCTTTCGCCACAGGTACCTAAAACCTGCGTGTCTACCAATTCCACCACGCCCGCGGAAGCAGGGCCACACACCTAAACGCGGCACCCGTTGCCGTCAACCGAAGCTCTTGATCGGCGGGGGTCTACATCAAACGGCCGCATCGAGCAATGGTAACCGGGCGATAAATCAGCTGCCAAAACGCCGGATGCACGCCCGAGCCACCGCGTCGAGGATCGCTTCACTGTCGATTCCGTAATGCCGGTAGAGACTGTGCAGATCACCCGACTGTCCGAATGCATCAACCCCGAGGGGATAAATACGGTGGCCGGCAACAGACCCCATCCATCCGAGCGTACCGGAATGGGCATCGCAAACGGTAACGAGCGCAGCGTCATCGGCCAGCGGCGATAAGATTTTTTCGATATGAGCCACCGAGCTCAAACGTCCGGCCATACGTGCTCGACGTGCCGCTATCCAGTCGACGTGGATCCGGTCCGCCGATGTGATCGCCAACAGGCCGGCGCCCGGAATGTCCTCTGCAATATCGTTATAAGCTGAAATTGCCTCCGGCATGGTCGCTCCGCCGGAAACAATAATTAGCTCACTTTCCTCAGCCGGCTCCTGAAACCAGTATGCACCAGCTGTAACTTCCGCGCGTAGCCCGGCAGTCATCGTGCGTTCGGGCTGTTCGAGTACTCGGGTTGATAATCGAAGCGCCACTGATCCGCCATCTTCTGACTGCATAAATTCGAAGCCCCACCGCATAATCTCCGCAAGTTCATCGACATAGGCCGGCTCGAAAGCGGCCATGCCCGGTTGCGCAAGGGTGATTAGCGGCGTTTCCGAAGACTGATGGGCGCCGCCTTCCGGCGCGAGCGTGATACCCGACGGCGTTGCCACCAGCATGTAGCGGGAGCCCTGATAGCAGCCATAATGCATCGCATCGAGCCCGCGACGGATGAACGGATCATACACCGTTCCAATAGGAAGCAGACGCGCGCCAAACATACTGCCCGACAATCCAAGTGCTGATAACTGGAGAAACAGGTTTGTCTCGGCAATGCCAAGCTCGATGTGCTGCCCCTCCGGCGCCATCTGCCATTTCTGTGCAGACACAACATCCTCCTGTGCAAAAATGTCGGACGCTTCAGACCGGCTGAAAATTCCGCGGCGGTTTACCCATGGCCCCAGATTCGTCGATACCGTGACGTCCGGAGAGGTTGTGACGATACGGTCCGCAAATTCGCTGTCTTCTTGTCCTATTTCGTTAAGAATTCGTCCAAATCCATCTTGGGTCGACATCCTGGGCCGCACCTGTATATCGAGTGACGGCACAGCAATCTGTGGTGTTTCAAAACGGCGTGGATATTCCTGCGCGAAAGGTACATCGGCCAGAAACTCTTCTACTTCTGTCGCGTCTATGTCGAGACCGGAAAAAAGGTCCCACTCATGGCCCTTAGGGATATTCATTTCTTGCCGGAATTCGTCCATCTGTTCAGGATTCATGAGGCCAGCGTGATTATCTTTATGCCCAGCGAAAGGAAGGCCAAACCCTTTAACTGTGTAGCCGATGAAACACGTTGGAGCATCGTCAGTTATGCCGTTAAACGCTTCGAGGCATGATTCAAGGTCGTTCCCTGCCAAATTCGTCATAAGACGGTTAAGCATATAATCATCGTGGGCATCCAGAAGCGCCTTGATCCCGGTTACGCCGGCGAGATCTCGCTTGAGGTATTGTCGCCAAGATTTGCCGCCCTTAAACGTCAGAGCTGAATAAAGGGAATTGGGACAGGTATCGATCCAATTTCTCAGCGCTTCTCCGCCGGGCCGGGTGAAAGCTTGTTCGAGTAATTTGCCATACTTCATCATTACGACACGCCAACCCATATTCTCGAACAGCTGGTCGATGCGGCCAAACAAGCGATCTGAAATAACTGAATCCAAGCTCTGCCGATTGTAGTCGATCACCCACCAGACATTATGGATTTCTTTTTTCCATCCTTCGAGTAATGCCTCGTACATATTGCCCTCATCCAGTTCTGCATCCCCGACGAGCGCGATCATGCGCCCCTCTTGAATCCGTTTCGGCGATAGGTTTTTCAGCCGCACGTAATCCTGCACAAGGGACGAGAACACTGTGTGTGCGGCGCCGAGCCCGACGGAACCCGTCGAGATATCAACATCGTCGGTATCCTTTGTCCGCGACGGATATGATTGCGCCCCTTCGAAAGCCCGTAGTTGCTCTATTTTCTCCTGCGTCTGGTTGCCGAGCAGATACTGGATAGCGTGAAAAACCGGCGACGCATGAGGTTTGACCGCGACACGATCTTGGGGATTAAGAACGTCGAAATACAGCGCTGTCATCATCGTCGCCATTGATGCGCTCGACGCCTGATGACCGCCGACTTTCAAACCATCCTGAGATTTACGGACATGATTTGCGTTGTGGATCATCCAACTGGATAGCCACAGCACCTTCTTTTCCAGAGCATGAAGAACCGTCAGCTTGGTACCCGTTTCCACAGATACGTTCGGCCTACCGGACGACCTTAGGGATTTGGCCATTTGTTTCGTCCCATGGATAATTTGAGCAATGATACCCTTTTCCCTGGCGCGTTATATTGCAAATCACTTGCTGTTTTCTGATATTTGAACAATATTATTGCGGAAAACTGCCTAAAGGTGCTTTGAAATGGCTGAAATCCAGCTTGATATATTCGATCGGCGTATTTTAGAGCAACTGCAGAAAGACGGTCGGATCAGCAACGTTAACCTCGCAAGGGCGGTAGGCTTGTCGCCGTCTCCATGCTTACGTCGTGTCCGCGACCTTGAGGAAGCTGGCGTCATCGATCGCTACGCGGCGATCCTCAATCAGGGAAGTGCCGGATTTTCGTTGAGCGTTTTTGTACAGGTGACCCTTGAACGACAGATTGAATCTGCACTTGAAATTTTTGAGCGCATTATCGCCGAACGACCCGAAGTTATGGAAGCATATCTAATGACCGGAGACGCAGATTATCTCCTCCGCATCGTGGTACCGGACGTTTCGGACTATGAGGTCTTTCTTAAGGATCACCTAACCCGGATACCGGGCGTGGCTAGCATTAAGTCAAGCTTCGCACTTAACCGGGTTAAATACGAAACCGCATTGCCACTACAAGCTGAATAATCATTGCCAGAATATTACCTCAGGGGCTCTCTGTTTCCTGTATTGGGACGCGTTCAGTGTATTGTTTAGCAAAGGTTTTCAGCGCCAGCATGCGTTCACCGCTGTCGAATTGGGGCCGGTAGTTCCGGCCAAAAATGACTTTAAACCGGACGTGCGGGATACCGTGAGAGTCAGTCCCTACTGATAACACCTCAGCCGTTTCGACCAACCCATCCCCTTGTACACGCCGAAACACGGATCCCGCCCGCAAATATTCCAGTTTTTTTCCTCGCTTAAAGAAAAAACTGTTTAAGGGTCGTGCGGTGTTACGTTTCAGCAACCCGGTTTTTTCTTCTTTCATCGCAGGCAAAACCTAACGCCCCCATTTCCAACCATATATTCTAAACGACGATCTAACATATTTAACTCGCGATTTTCCGTATTCTTTATACAACGCTTTTGATTTACTCCCTAATCCAATAACTAACCATTTACGGCTAAACTACCGTATTTTAGTTTTTTCTGCATTCAGACGACCTCGCAGACGGCGTAATGCACTAGGCAACTGGGCCGGCAAATCTTCGGCGATGAGGCCGGGCCCGAATGCGTCCGCGGCGTCTCCGTTAAGCCAAGTAGCAGCGCATGCGGCTTCGAACGCGGGCATGCCCTGTACCACAAGGCCTAAGATGGTCCCAGCTAGCACATCGCCAGCACCGGCCGTCGCCAAAGTCGGTGGGCCGTTTTCATTGATAGCAGCCCGCCCGTCTGGCGAGGCGATCACGGTATCGACTCCCTTCAACAAAACGACCGCCCCCGACAGTTCAGCGGCCTTTTGCGCCCGGGTCAGCTTATCGCCCTTCATCGTGAACAGGCGTGAGAATTCTCCTTCGTGAGGCGTTAGCACGCAGTGTACTTTGGATATCGCGGCGAACAAATCGCTGGGTTGCTCCTGAAACGATGTAATAGCATCAGCGTCGATTACGAGGAGGCGCCCCTTTTCCGCCGCCGCCAGAACGACATCGTGTGTAGTTGGACCAACACCACAACCAGGGCCAATTAGAACCCCATTTTTTCGGTCGTCCTCCAAAATACCCTCGAACTCCACCACCGTCTGGAAGGGCAACGTGAGAAGGCCCGGCTGGTCAACGGTATAGGCCCCAAGCCCTTCGGGGTGGGAGACCACCGTAACCATCCCAGCACCAGCGCGGCGCGCTGACAAGGAAGCTAGTCGGGCTGCACCGCTCATAGACGTCCCACCGACTATGACGCCGTGACCCCGTGTATATTTGTGATCTTCGAGCGCCGGCCAAGGGAAAACATGCTTCCATAAATTATGGTCGTTGGAGGTCAGGGTCGGGCTAATATTTTCAAGCACCGTTTCCGGTATACCGATATCAGCAACTATGACCCGGCCCGACCGTTCCCGTCCCGGCATTAGCAGATGACCGGGTTTTCTCCGAAAAAATGTAACGGTCAATTCCGCTCGTACTGCCGCCCCGAGCACCATGCCCGTATCCCCATGCACACCGGACGGCATATCTATCGAGACGCACGGTGCCTCGGATATTGAAATAAGATTGACTATCTCCCGAGCGACACCTTCCAGCGGTCTTTCGAGGCCAGCACCGAATAAGGCATCGACTACCAATTCCGCGCCGTCCAGGGCGGAGGGTGACAACGGTTCCGTGGGGCCGCTCCAATTTCGGGCGTTCTGCGCAGCTTCACCGGAAAGCCGGCCTTTAGCGCCAAGAAGATACAAGGATACCGGCCACCCCGCTTGGGCGAGATATCGGGCGACAACGAAACCATCCCCACCGTTATTGCCGGGCCCACACAAAACCGCTACCGGGCAGCAAGACCAGCGCGCACGGATTTCATTGGCCACTGCTAGTCCGGCGGCCTCCATTAACACAGCCCCGGAAATGCCACTTTCTGATGCGGCAGCGTCTGCAGCATACATTTGGACTACCGATAGAAGTTCGTTCTTTCCCAAGCTCTCATCCTGTTCGTATGCTTGACTTCACGAAAGTAGCCGCCTATCCGCGAAGTGAATTCACGCATAGGGGAACATCGCGATGGACTATACCAACATCAAATTTAGCATCGAAAAAGGTATCGCACACCTTGTGTTGGCCAGAGACGATATTCGTAATGCGTTCTCGGAACAGGACTTCACCGACGAGATCGTGGATGCCATCGAGAAGACACAGGTAAACGACGAGGCGCGTGTACTAGTCCTTTCGGCCGAAGGGTCCGCTTTTTCGGCTGGCGGAAATATCAAGGACATGAAGGATAAAAAAGGTATCTTTGGCGGCGGACCGGCAGGAACGCGCCGCGGGTATATAGAAGGTATTCAAAAAGTGCCAAAGGCCCTTTATACGCTGGACATCCCAACAATCTCCGCCGTTCAGGGCCCTGCAATCGGCGCCGGCTGCGATCTCGCACTTTACTGCGATATTGTCATCGCTTCGCAGAAAGCAAAGTTCGGAGAGACCTTTATTAATGTCGGAATTATTCCCGGCGACGGAGGTGCCTGGATCGTGCCCCGCCGGGTAGGACTGCAGCGCGCCGCTGAGCTGATCTTCACCGGGCGGATTGTGGATGGTGAAGAGGCGGCGGAAATTGGTCTCGCGCTAGAATGCGTCACCCCGGAACAGCTAATGCCGCGGGCGATGGACCTCGCTACAACTATAGCCGGACGTCCTCCGGTTACGGCCCGTATGCTTAAATCGTTGCTCCGCCAATCGCTCAGCACCGGCCTTTTCGATTTTCTGGATAACTGCGCCGCGCTACAGGCAATCTGCCATACCACCGATGATCATTTAGAAGCGGTGACTGCCATGTTGGAAAAACGTGACCCGACTTTTGAAGGTAAATAGGCAGCCGGTTCTCGCGAACGAATGGACAAAATGATTTGCGCTAATCGCCGTGTTGGAATTTGTTCCAACGTACATAATGCGGAGAGGTCTACCCCTGTGTCCCTATTTGTTTGAACCCGTAACGCTTCAATGGGAATGCACCCGAAACAGAATGGACACCCATTCCCTAAATCACCGCGCATCCCGCAGGGTATTCCTCCCTACGTACTATCCAGTCAAAGTTCGCAAGAAGGTACGGGTATTGAGTTCTGCACTCGGAGTGTGTCTGAAACAACTTAGCGCTCTTACTCTATGTTGAAAAATATCACCGGAGCGGCATGATCGTACACACCGCCCTTCATCTGCATCGAGATTCTTTTGCGAACTCCACCTTCGTAAAGAGCGTGGTGCTCTCCTTGAATTTCAACAGACCCGGTAAATACTCTGAGCGCAGACTGATCACTGTTCCGAATTTTCATTAGTAATGGTTGATGAGGGTCTGGAGATAGCATGATGTTCAATCTTGTGAACTCATTCTTAAAAGAAGGAAAGTGATCCGTCGTTTCCAGCGATAGTCGGTATGGGTAACGTTTTTTGAGCGTTAGATTGTCTGTTTTCTTTATGTAAATTGCCCAGGGGTGTTTTCCGGCCAACCGCGCTTTCGACCCGAATATCAGAGGCACGTTTCCCTCAATTTTGATTTGCATGCCCATAATCGATTTTGAGATTTCAAAATCTTCGACATCAATGTAATTCTGGATTATCTGTTCGTATTTTTTGATTTCACCGCGAGTACTTTCGTCATCGCCGAGTACCTGTATTGTTGCTGAAAATGGCACGGCAACGATCTTTCCAGACATGCTTTGTTTTATGTCTGATGTTTTCACTTTCGTTTCTACGATGTCAGACTTGCACCCAAACAAAACAGCAACGAACGAAACAAAAAATAACCGTTTCAGTAATTTTGACATGATGATAGGGACCATTTTATGCCTGATGAATATCAACGATCTCGTATCGGAAGTGTCTCAGGTGACCGAAGGCTCGTAAACCCGGCTTGGGGCCTGCCTATTTTATGCAGCTGCGCGTTGGGATTCGAGATGCGATAGTATATCTGCCACCGCCATCACATCCGCATATTTATGGTGCAGGTCGAACAGATTGACCTTGTGAGACAATATAGACCTGTCGAACACACATTCTTCGGCAATCGAAACGTGGTATCCCGCCGAATAGGCATCCACCGCCGAAGCGCGGACGCAGCCCGACGTGCTCTCACCACAAATTATCAGACTTTTAATTCCGAGCCGATTTAATTCGGGAAGGATTGGCGTTCCGTAGAACGCACTCGCCCTCTCCTTCACGATCATGATATCCCCGTCCTTCGGCGCGAAAGCCTCGAAGATTTTGTAATCATTGTCTGTATCACCTAACCCGGTCTGACGGTTCGTCGCCACGACGTCAGATGTCGTAGGCGCCGTCGTATATAGAACCGGGATTCCAAGGCTTCTCACCGCAGCGAAAAGCCGCTTAGTAGGCTCGATAGCATCCCATGCATATCGCCCACAGGTACTCGGAAATTCGTGCACTATCTCATGCGGTTCTCTCGCACCGCCCTTATAAACCAGGTTGTAAAGATCTATCGCCAGCAGAGCCGGCCGCTCCCCCACGTAAACTTCGCGATGATAGGGCTCGTATATTTTCAGGATCTCGTCGGGCACGATGTCGGCCCAGCAGTGATCTTCGAAATTAGGCTTCATGGTGTTTCCTCCGTTCTGTGATTTCAAGCATTTTCGCATCCACTTCGTCGCGAAGGAGAAATCCCCGCTCCACCGCTATTTCAAGTAGAGCCACCACGCGTATCTCATAGTAGGTGACGCTTTCATACACATCTTCACCCAACTCTTCGATTTTTCGCCTCTGTTCGTGAAGACGGTACCGATCGCCCATCGCGCTGCGCAACGCGTCCGTTAAATGCGCCCAGCTCGGCGGCGGCGCTGACTGACTAGACACGGGTGCAGAGTGACGAGGATCTCCCCCAATATCGTGATAGCCGCGTTGCTCGTAAGGCATTTTGCCTTCCCTTCTGATCCAAAAAATTATTCTTGGGGAAGACGATATAGGGGATTAGGATTTGTTTCGAGTCCCGCTGTTCTATCGAGAGCGAAGCGGATACGATTAACGCTGTTTTCGTAACGGGGGCTATGCACTTGCCCGCATTATCACGCCGTCTGGAGTTATATGCTCCCGAAGGCCTTCCAGAAATCCAATCCCAAGATCCGTTACCGCTGATCCTGGCCAGAGCGTTCACATCATCGGACGACGCGCTGAAAGATGGTGACATATTGGTGGTCGCTCAGAAGATAGTGTCCAAATCGGAAGACAAACAAGTAACGCTTGCCGAGGTTGTCCCATCGCCGGCGGCTTTCGCGCTGGCGAACGAAACAGACAAAGATCCACGCCTTGTTGAATTGATCCTCCAGGAATCTACCGAAATCGTTCGCAAACGGCCCGGACTGATAATCGCTCGGCATCGAAATGGATGCGTTGTCGCCAATGCGGGAATAGATCAGTCCAATACGGGAACCGAGGGGACAGTTGTCCTTCTGCCCGAGGACGCTGACACGTCAGCCGCGGCGATCGCGCGCGGATTAAAAGTTGATACAGGCGTATCCATCGCGGTGATCATCATAGACAGCATGGGACGCGCGTGGCGTAACGGTACTCTCGGCACCGCAATTGGCTGTTACGGTATACCGGCGTTGTTCGACCGGAGGGGCAACCTTGACCGGTCAGGCATTGAACTTCAGTCCAGTGAGATCGGTCTGGCAGACGAAATCGCTTCGGCTGCGTCGCTACTCATGGGACAGGGAAACGAAAGCCTACCAGTGGTTCGGATACGCGGCCTCCACTGGGCTGAAGGTAATGGCATGGCGTCTGACCTTGTTCGTCCTCGTACCCAAGATCTGTTTACCTGACATGGCGTTCCTGGCGCTCGCGGGTGGCGTAGGGGGCGCGCGGATGGCACACGGCCTTTCGATGGCACTGCCAGCCGAAGATCTTCTAATCGCTGGCAATATCGGTGACGACTTCACGCATCTCGGACTACGTATATGCCCTGATCTCGATACTATAATGTATACCCTCGCAGGGCTGGCTAATCCTGAGACAGGCTGGGGAGTTCGTGACGAGACCTGGAACATGGTAAGGGCTATTGAGGCGCTCGGCGGACCTACCTGGTTCCGGCTCGGCGACAAGGATTTAGCTACGCATCTGGAGCGCACCCGACGCCTGACGGCAGGCGAGCCGCTGTCTGGCGTTACCGAAGCCCTTTGTCAAAAACTGGGGGTCAGGCACCGGCTCATCCCGGTCTCAGACACGCCGGTGCCTACCATCGTAGAAACCAGCGAGGGCGACATGACCTTTCAGGATTATTTTGTTAAGAGGCAGTGCGAACCGCTTGTAACCGGCTTCCGGTTTGATCAGGCCACTGCTTCAGTCCTTTCGGCTCCACTGCGCGGAGCAATCGATAATAATGAAATAGACTGTGTTATAATCTGTCCCTCTAACCCGTACGTCAGCATCGATCCGATTCTCGCTATTCCGGGGATGCGAGACTTCCTCAACACTAACGTTCCTATTTTGGTAATTTCACCGATTGTCGGCGGCAAAGCCATCAAAGGTCCAGCCGCTAAAATGATGTCTGAACTCGGGGTGTCACCCTCTGTAAAAGGTATCGCACGTCATTATCTCGGAATAACCGATGGAATTGTCATCGACATAGCGGACGAGGCATACGGAGATGCTCTGCGGTCCAGCGGCATGCAAGTTCTTGTAACCGATACGGTGATGAGAAGTGACGAACTCAAAAAGTCACTCGCGGAAGAAACACTTTCATTCGCTCGCAGGCTGCGTGGCTGATCCTTTAAATATCATCATCCCGTTCAAAGGGTTTCGAGACGGCAAGTCCCGCCTCGCGGAAGCATTATCAGTGGACGAGCGTGTCTCCCTAAACGCTTATCTATCAACAAGAACACTAAAAATTGTCACCTCCACATTTCCTGACGCGCAAGTGACTGTCGTGAGCCCCGACCCAAGTCTACAAAAACTAGCCAGAGCCCATGACGCCTCTTTGATCAAACAAACACAGACCGGGCTCAACGCAGGGCTGGCCGAGGCTGCCACTGCCCTGCCCCTGGTCCGCACGGTGATCGTAGCCGCCGACCTTCCGGATTTGGCAGAGAAGGATATAGAGCATTTGGTATCGGTGACTGGAATTGGGATTGCACCGGACGAGAGCGGACACGGTACAAATGCGTTATCTCTGCCAAATCCGAATTCTATCTCATTTAAATTTGGTGGTCGCAGCTGTGACGCTCATGCGGCAGAGGCAAAGAAAACGCGGTTCTCTGTCGATTTTGTCCGCCGATCAGGGCTGGCATTCGATCTCGATTCAGAAGATGATTTATCGCGTTTGAGGGGGTGGCCGTAGGCGGGTGTTCGGCGTAGTGTACTCCTCGCGCGGGCAGGCTAGAAAGCGTGCCGCGGCGTTCGAAAGGAAGATAAAAAATGTCAGACCAGATACAGGCTTCGCACATCCTTTTGATGTATGATGGTTCTCTGCGCTCCACGGCGACGCGTTCGCAGGACGAGGCAAAACAGAAAATTGAAGGGATCAAAGCTGAAATCGACGGGGGTGGCGATTTCGTTGAAGCAGCGCGCGCGCATTCGGATTGTCCTTCTTCAACTCAAGGCGGCGACCTTGGCAGCTTCGGCAAAGGTATGATGGTGCCCGAATTTGAAGACGTAGCGTTTACGCTAGACGTTGGTGCCACTAGCGGCGTGGTCGAAACTGATTTCGGCTATCACCTGATCATGCGGACCGGTTAATCCACTACCACCCAAGCCTGTACGGCATTTGAGTGGGACCGTCGTATTGAGAAACGATCCCAGTCTCGATATTAAAACGATTTTGCACGAACGTGCCGGAACGCTGACTGCGAACGATAAAACCAATGGTCCGTTGGTCTGTATTGTGCTCCTGGTGGATTTCCCACGGCTCAACGAAATCGATGTAACCAGGAACAACATCGTGTGATCCGGACTCCCGGACTTCGGCCACTTCCGGAACCTGCGGGCCGTTATCAATACGGTCGAAGCGAACGACCCTCTCTCCTCCCTCAAGTACACCGTACAGTGTCCATGACTTACCATGGTCGTGAACAGAGGTTTTGAGGCCAGGCGCTTTGATCAAGGCATTGAGAACGAATCCGTAATCAGCGTCTTCGTAAAACAACAGATTACCCGGCTTACCCTCTACCGACAGGCTATCCGGCCAGGTCGCGGCGTGCTTTTTTAGGTCCTTATCATTGAGCAGTTCGAGCAGGTACTCACTAGCGCACGCCCAGACATCGGCTTCGTCCTTGCCAGATCCGAACAGGTTCCGAACCTGAGAAACAAATGTTTTCGCCGCGGACAGCATGCCCCCCGTACTTGAAATCTGTGAATCTAAAACCTGCATCACTATCTCATCCCTAATAACCAGCCACCGACATTGTAACCGATTTTCTTTTTACCGCGTCTTGCTATCGTCTACAAAGAGACGGAGTCATATCCAATAGGGGGTAATTATGTACTACGACTTTGTACCGATGCCGGAGCGAAAACCGCTAAAATGGCCAAACGGCAAAAGGCTTGCGATCATTATAACGTTTAATCTCGAATACTGGGATTTCGTGCGCGATACAGAGGATGCCTACTATGCGGGCGGCCCGGCGATACTCCCCGACCCCTTGCCCGGCAACGTTGCGGATATTCCTAATTACACATGGCGAGAATACGGCCAACGGGTAGGTATCTGGCGGCTATTCGATATTGCCGAAAAGGCCGGCATACGCGTCAGTTGCACCATGAATGCCAAGATGGGCTTGGAACGCCCACAGGCGATTAAGCACTGCGTCGAACGCGGTTGGGAACTCGTTGCGCACAACTACGTTCAATCTGACTTACTAACGAACTACTACTTCGACGAGGAAGGCGAGCGTGAACTCATTCTCGAAACACTGAAAGTATACAAGGACGTTGTCGGAAAAAAGGCGACGGGATGGCTCTCATCATCCCTTCGTGGAAATCCAACCACAGCCGACATCATCGCCGAGCAAGGCCTCCTTTACACCACAGATTATCTGAACGACGATCAACCTTATTTGATCCACACTGATCACGGACCGATCGTATCGGTCCCTTATTCGAACGAAGTCAACGACTTCATGATTTTTATGCGCCGAGGCAACACCACCGACGAGGCCGTCGATCTGTTCAAGGAACAGTTCGACACGCTTTATCGAGAAGGCGCCGAAAGCGGACGACTGATGAATTTGGGGCTGCACCCACACGTGGTTGGTCAACCCTTCCGTGCTAGGTGCGTCCGCGAATTTATCGAATACGCCCAGCAGTTCCCGGATGTGTGGTTCACAACACGCGAGGAAATCGCCAAGTGGTACCTAAAAAACCACGAAAACCATATCCCTACAAAGCGCCGTCGCAAGGGCCGGACCGCGACCCCGGATAATCAAAAGCGAGGGAGAAGGAAAAAACAGTCAGGAACATAGCCCCTTAAGGGAGACTTTATGTTGTTAGTTATCGATGCTCGGCTGCCATAAGATGAAGGAACTATGAAAAACCTACTAATCGGTCTGCACTTAGTGATCGGGTTTATGATTGCAAATCCTTCACATGGACTATCCCAAATAACTAACGTTTCTGAATTTTACCAAAACAGGAACGTCGACGCCGAATTATGGCTTAACGGCAAAATTATCGATTTACCAAACTTCAAAATAGGTCAACCACAAAAAAAAATAGCTGTTTTATACAGCCATGGAACATCGAATAGCTTTCACGGAACAGGCTGCAAAGCGCCCCCTAAACCCGAACAATGGCCAAGGGTGATGTCATTTCTGAAGACCAAGGCCATTGGGAACAAGAATTTTCTTATCTTCTACTTGTGCAGCCACTCTTCCGAGGACAATCAAACCCTTGGAACCTTGCACATAAAACGCGCCGAAGAGATAGCACTTGCGGTGAGGTTTATAACAGCTCACGGAATCCAATCCGAAAATATAGTGATCGCAGGCCAAAGTTGGGGAGGCTGGAGTTCTCTTTATTACGCTGGAAAATATAAGCCAAAAACCCTGGCCATCCTGACATTCGCTCCAGGGATTTTTGGCCAAGAATGGTATAAATCCGAACAGTTTTCGATAATTGAAGAGGACATCGAGTTATTCAAAAAAACTAATATTGAAGGACTTTTATTCAGTCACCCAAGGGATTATTTTTTCCCAACCGATCCGTATCACAAATTCGTGAGTGATGTTAACGGGTTAACCCTTGTCCCAGACATCCATTGCTCAAATGTATCCGATTTTTGGAGACACGCTTATATGTTTCAAAAATGTAGCGAAAAATATAATGAATTTATTTTTCAATACATCAAAGGCCGGCTACAAAAATAGACGGTGTTTCCTCTCACTTTTATAACCCACCCTGCCATTGCCACTTTTTAGCCGCGGCGAGCACTTTGACAGCTTGAGGGACATGGCTTCTAACCATTCTATGAGTCAAATTACAGGTACGTTAAAGGATCTGTTCCTTAATACACCCACCGTCGCATTGGCGGCCCTGGGCGGCTGGCTGTTCTCATTAGTCGACGCTCCGTTACCATGGTTTTTCGGATCACTTTTTTTTGTCGCCGGCGTGAACCTGGTCGGCAAATGGCATATCCGGGGACCGCGTGGTGTGCGCCAGACGGGCCAGATATTCATTGGCACCACAATTGGTTTGTACTTTACCCCGGTCGTCGCCGCTATCGTGTTAGCTCACCTGCCTTGGATGGTTCTAGTTGCCATTATTTCAATTTTGCTCGGCGGCTTCGGGGCCCTGGTTCTAAGGCGTATCGCGCGCGTGGATAGCGCAACCGCGTTCTTCGGTAATGTTCCCGGTGGAATGGCCGAAATGCTGGCGCAGGGCGACCGTTTTGGCGCACAACCGGTCCCACTGACTATCTCACAGCTAACCCGGGTGACAATCGTAATACTCGCAATTCCACCGGCGTTGACCTTTTTCGGAGAAACCGGCGACGACATCTTCGTACCTCTAGCGGCGAAGGTCGATTATGGTTTGCTGATAGTTCTTCTGGTTTGCTGCACTGCGTCTTCGTTAGCGCTTTATCGAGCTCGTTTACCCAATTGCTGGATGCTGGGAGCATGCACCTTTGCGAGTCTGCTGACCGTGATGGAATTCACACTGTCGGCGATGCCCCGGGAACTTCTGAACGCGGCACAGGTGTTTATAGGTATAGCCTTGGGTGAGCGCTTCGAGCGCAGCGCGATGACCACCGCGCCCAAGGTCATTCTAGGATCTGCAATCACAACTATCATAATGATGGCCGTCGCCCTGATACTAGCGGTTGTAATCGCGAGAGAAACAGCCATCCCGCCCACGGCGATGATTGCCGCGACCGCGCCGGGTGGCCTTGCGGAGATGAGCCTCACGGCGGCGGTCCTGAACCTCGGCGTACCGCTTGTCACGGCATATCACATTATTCGGATAATTATGATCACGATGCTCACACTGCCCGCCTACCGGCTGATAACTGAGGTCTTTCTGACTCGCCGGGATATACCCAAATGACCGATAAGGATGTCGTCGGCTTCCTACGCCGGTCGGGGCTCGCTACTCGCGACGAAACACCCAATATCCAGCCACTGGCCGGCGGAGTTTCTTCGGATATCTGGAAAGTGACAACCGCCGCGGGTGCGGTTTGCGTCAAACGCGCCCTGCCGACACTGAAAACCGATAGGGAATGGCACGCTCCAGTCGAGCGGAATGCAAACGAAGCGGATTGGATACGGACGGCCGGTATGATCACTCCGGACGCTGTGCCGGAGATACTGGCAGAGGATCGGGACGCGGGCATGTTTGCAATGTCGTTTATGGAACCCGCCGAGAACCCGGTGTGGAAAGAACAACTACGCGACGGGGTCGTTTCGACAAAAACTGCCGCCGATGTCGGCGATGCTCTCGGCCATATTCACGCCGCTACCGCCGATAACGCATCCGTGGCCGACCGTTTCGCGACCGACGATATTTTCCACGCAATCCGGATAGAACCCTACCTGCTGCGAACGGCGAAGACCTGCACCGACGTCGCCCACCGCCTGACGGCTTTAGCACGAACTACAGCGGATATACATCGAGTTCTGGTCCACGGCGATGTTAGCCCGAAAAACATACTGGTCAGCCCTAAAGGACCTCTACTTCTCGACGCCGAATGTGCGTGGTACGGAGACCCTGCCTTCGATCTCGCATTTTGCCTGAACCATTTATTACTAAAATGCATTTGGAAACCCGCAAACGCAACGGCCTATCTTCAGGCATACGACGCATTGACAGCTTCGTATTTCAATCACCTCTCATGGGAACCCCGGGACCAATTCAAGGCTCGGACAGCCGCACTTCTTCCGGGTCTCCTGCTCGCCCGCGTAGACGGCACGTCGCCGGTAGAGTACATCACCAACGAAGCGGACAAACAAACAATCCGACGGGCAGCGCGACGCGGCCTGAAGGAGCCGCCCGCATCACTGTCTGAATTTCGCGAAACCTTCTGGAAAGAATTACTCTAATGGCTTCCACGACAATCAGCCGACTTATTGGACGCCGTGTCTGGGACTCGAGGGGACGCCCCACCGTCGAAGCCGAAGTAGCCCTGTCGGGCGGTGCCTCAGGCCGGGCAATAGCGCCGGCCGGTGCGTCGCGCGGAATGCATGAAGCTATCGATCTGCGAGATGGCGGAGACGAACTAGGCGGTTTCGGTATTGAAACAGCGCTCGATAATCTTTCGAAATTGATCGCGCCACGTCTGAACGGTATGGACGCCGCGGACCAAGAAGCCGTCGACCTTGCAATGATCGACCTTGACGACACCGATACGAAATCAACCCTCGGCGGCAATACGATGATTGCAGTATCGATGGCGGTTCTACAAGCAGCTGCTGCCGACACCGATCAACCATTGTGGCAATATATCGCCAGCGATAGAGACTTTCGTATCCCTATGCCAGAAATCCAGATTTTCGGTGGCGGCGTACATGCCGGCGGTCGCATCGATATTCAGGATTTCATGGCAGTTCCCATCGGCGCGGATAGTTTCGACGACGCGATGGAAATGATTGCCGAAGTGTATATCGCTGCCGGCAAATTGATGGCAGACGCGGGAAAGCTCTCCGGGGTTGCCGATGAAGGTGGCTGGTGGCCCGATTTCGACACCAATGAAGAAGCCCTAGATATGCTCGTTCGCGCCATCGAATCCGCCCATCTGACGCCCGGGGAAGACGTTGCAATCTCCCTCGACGTAGCGGCATCGGAGTTCAGTAAAGAAGGTCGTTATATTCTTGGGCTCGAAAAAAGTGAACTCGACAGCAGCGGGATGATTGATTTGCTGACCGGATGGATCGAGCGCTACCCAATCGTTTCGATCGAAGATCCTTTGGGAGAAGACGACACCGAGCCCTTCCGGGCATTTACGGATAAATTCGGCGATACGGTGCAGATCATTGGCGACGATTTTCTTGTTACCAGTTCGGAACGCATTCACGCAGCGGCCGAAGACGGAATCTGCAATTCGGCGCTGATTAAACCCAATCAGGCGGGTACGATCACAGAAACCAAAGCCGCCCTCGATGCCGCCAAAGACGTCGGCTGGGGAACCGTCGTATCCGCGAGGTCGGGAGAGACCGAAGATATCACAATTGCCCACCTCGCGGTCGGATGGAACGCCGGCCAACTGAAAGTCGGTTCCTTCGCCCGCTCAGAACGCATGGCCAAGTGGAACGAGGTATTACGGATCGAAGAGGCGCTGGGCGACAAGGCGCGTTTGGCGGGGACGTGAAGGCGGTCCTCCAATACCGTGCAAGCCCTGGCTTCCGGCGCCAGATTGATACGACTGCGCCAGACTGGCTGAACGTCGTCATTGTGGACGAAGCCGACAAGGGCACCTTTGCAGAAGAAATGTCGGATGCCGACATCCTGCTACACGTCTTAGAGCCGGCCACGGCTGGCGTTATTTCCAATGCACCGGACCTGAAGCTGATCCAGAAAATAGGTGTCGGCGTGAACACCATCGATCTCGACGCGGCAAAAATGCACGGCGTCGCTGTCTGTAATATGCCAGGCACCAATTCCCGCGCCGTCGCCGAAATGGCTTTGACGCTGATGCTGTCGGCGTTGCGTCGCGTTTCCTATTTCGACCCGCAAATGCGTGCCGGCAAAGGTTGGACGGCTGACGTAGAAACCTTTGACGGGTTAGGCGAGATCGCCGGGCGCACCGTCGGCCTAATCGGATACGGCGAGGTAGCCCGAATTCTGGCGCCTATCCTGACGGCGATGGATGCAACCGTCCTTTACACGGCCACTGCACAGAAGACAGACGCTGATGCGAACTGGCGAGACCTCAAAGACCTTTTGTCCGAAGCAGATATCGTCTCACTCCACCTCCCATTCACACCAGAAACTGACGGCCTTCTGGACGGAGCCGCATTCGCATCTATGAAACCGGGTTCCATCCTTATCAATACATCTCGGGGGGGAGTGGTGGACGAAGCGGCAATGACCAACGCTCTAAATTCTGGGCATTTGCGGGCCGCCGGTCTCGATGTCTTAACAATCGAACCCGCCCCACCAGAAAATCCACTGTTCGCAATGTCAAACGTGGTGGTGATGCCCCATATAGCGTGGCTAACACCCGAGACCTTGGACCGCAGCCTCGACATTGCTTTCGAGAACTGCCGGCGCATTCGGAACGGAAAAGAACTGAAGTTCCGCGTGGTATAGCGAACGAAATCGGGCAGACGGAGACACAGGATGAGACTTGTCAGTTTTGAAATCAAAACCGCACTGGGCAGGGCCCGCCGTATCGGTCTATTGGTAGACAACAACGCAACCGGTCGGGTCGCCGACCTAACCGCATGCTACACCGCCTATTTGGCCACGGAAACCGACGAGCCTACACCGCGCCAGATTGCAACGGTCCGGTGCCCGCCTGATATGATCGGCTGGTTAAAAGGCGCACACAAGTCGCGCGAAGCGGCAGAACAAGCGTCGGCTTGGATAAAGGAAAAACTGGATAGTACTGAAGACCCTGCTGGTATAGATGGCGAGCGGCTCGTGTTTCCGCGCAATGAAGTAAAGCTGCTGGCCCCGGTGACACGACCGGGCGCCTTCCGGGATTTTTCCATCTACCAGACGCACATGTCCAAGGCCGACGTGCCATTTCCTAAAACCCAACACTGGTACGTGACGCCCCCCTACTACAAAGGTAATTGCGACACGATCACTGGCCCGGAGGATCCTGTACCTTTCCCTTACTACACCGAGCGGCTGGACCTCGAACTTGAACTCGGGATTATTGTCGGAAAGAAAGGATCAAACCTGACGATAGAGGAAGCAAAGGACCATATCGCGGGCTACACCATCCTGATAGACCCTAGTTGCCGCGACGGATACAAACGCGAACCCTTCGGTCCCAACAAGAGAAAAGATTTCTGTACACCAATGGGCCCATGCCTTGTCACCGCCGACGTTATTGACGAACGCAACATCGACTGCAGGATAGAGGTCGATGGCGAAATTTGGTGGGAGGGAAATACCGGTGAGCCACGATCGTTCTGGGCCGAACACCTGGTCGCCTACGTATCCGACAACGAGACGATCTTTCCGGGCGATGTCATAGGTACAGGGACGATTGGTATGGGATGTTCCATGGACATTCACCGATGGCCTGAAGTGGGTCAAAGCATGACATTCACCATGGACGGTATTGGGTCAATGACACTAGAAATAGTAAAAGGCGAAGATCGGGTGCGGCACATCGACGGAATGAATGGCCTCCTAGACTACCCAGGAAAAGATGTTTAGGCCTTCTTTGCCGCCTTTTTTACGCGATGGATCGCAAGTGCCGTCAGAGGGATCGTAGCAGCAAAAAACCACAATCCGATTTCCATGGTAGCGTCGGCAATGCCCGACGCTTTTGCAACCACGACCGCCATTGCAACCAGCAGCACATCCGCACAGGACCAGCGGCTTAGAAAGTCTAGCCGTGATATCCACTTCAATGACACCGTTCCGG
>JAYYZV010000111.1:0-7145 GCA_036339975.1 Pseudomonadota bacterium
GTTGGGCCTCTATCTTGAAACGGCATCTCTCAAATTCTCTCAAATACCGGCAGCTTGAGAAGCTGCGGCTACACCAAGGCTTGACATATTAGAGGGTGTGCTATGCTCACTAAGAGGTAATAAAGTGGGTAGAAACCGCAAAAATAAGGGCCGGAATTTTTTTCGGTCTTCATAAAGGCAATATTTCGGAGATTTTAGTCGTGACGACTGCGTTATTTACGCATCCCAGTTCGCTACAACATAATACCAGCACCGGGCACCCGGAACGCATCGCTCGCATCGAGACAATTAACGAGGCGCTCGGGGGTGATTCATGGGCGACCCTCGTGCGCAAGGAAGCAATGCGCGCGACCAACGAACAACTGAACCTTATACACGAACGCCGTTATGTTGATGGAGTGCTCGACAATATTCCGGAAGACGGTTTCGTTCATCTCGATGCGGACACTGTTTTGTCCCCCGGGTCGGGAGAAGCGGCGCTGTATGCTGCTGGAGCTGTGATCTCGGCCGTAGATACGGTAGTCGCAGGCGAAGTAGACAACGCATTCTGCGCGGTTCGCCCGCCGGGTCATCATGCCGAACCGGAGCGGGGAATGGGTTTTTGCCTGTTCAACAACGTTGCTATCGGCGCACTGCACGCCCGTCTCGAGCACGGCTTGCGGAAGATAGCGATCGTCGATTTCGACGTACACCATGGCAACGGTACTCAGGCTGCCTTCGAGAACGATCCCAATACTCTGTTCGCCTCGTCTCACCAATACCCCCACTATCCCGGTACCGGCGCCGCCAGTGAAAAAGGAGTCGGAAACATTTTTAATGCTCCGCTCGATGCCAACTCCGGTGGACGTGAATTCCGAGCCGCGATGGAGAACCTTATCCTGCCGGCGGTACGCGCATTCAGTCCTGATATAGTATTTATTTCGGCCGGTTTTGACGCTCATGCTCGAGACCCTTTAGCCTCGCTCCGTTTCGAGGAGGAGGATTTCGAGTGGGCGACGGGACAGGTCAAGGAAATTGCCGGCGAATTCGCCGACGGTCGGATGGTTTCCACGCTCGAAGGCGGATACGATCTGGAAGCGCTAGGTAATAGCGTCCAGGCTCATGTTTCCGCATTGATGGGGCGATAGAATATTTTTTGCGTGCATAGGTGTGTACTGATTGTGGGTAGAATAGAGGTGTTCTAGCGACTTATTGATTCTGCCGAAGGCTTGTTCTAAGCCCGATGTAATCATACTCTTTAATCCATATTAGGGGTAAAAATGCCGAAAAATAGCAACACAGTGGATATCGACGAGATGTCCTTTGAAGGTGCGCTCGAGGAACTTGAAGAGATCGTGCGGACCCTGGAAGGTGGCAAGGGTCGGCTTGAGGACGCAATATCCGCTTACGAGCGCGGTGCCAAGTTGAAAGCCCATTGCGAAAAGAAACTGAAAGAGGCTCAGGCTAAGGTAGAGAAAATTTCCCTAGGCGGGGATGGTGAAGTGGCTGTGGAGCCAGCGGATATTGAATGAAGTTCTTTGCATAGACTCAGTGAAAGACGCGCTGGTTGGCTTCGGCGCTACGATGACAGCAACGCTGGATGCTTTGTTGCCGGAACCAGCTGGTCCGGAGAGAAAATTATTCGAGGCCATGCGGTATTCTGCGCTGGCAAACGGGAAATTCTTGCGGCCATATCTAGTGCGAACCTCAGCGTTAATGTTCGACGTAGCCGAAACGTCCTATTTGCGGGCTGGCGCTGCGGTGGAGATGGTTCATACTTATTCACTGATCCACGATGATCTGCCCGCCATGGACAATGATGACATGCGGCGTGGGTCGCCGTCTTGTCATAAAGCATTTGATGAAGCAACTGCCATACTGGCTGGCGATGCACTTCTGACTTTATCTTTTGGGGTGTTAAGTGCGCCACAAACACATCCAGATGCGCAGGTGCGGAGTGAACTTGTCACGGCGTTGGCCGACCGCGCCGGTGGCGCTGGGATGGTCGGTGGTCAGGTGATTGATTTAGCTAGCGAACACTCAAATGTGGATGCCGAGCTGATTACCCGCCTCGAGACCATGAAGACTGGTGCACTAATCGCATTTTCAACTGCCGCGGGCGGTATTTTGGGGCAAGCCGGGGCCGATATTGTTGAGGAGCTGGATAAATTCGGTTTTGAGCTTGGTCTTGCTTTCCAGATCACCGACGATTTACTTGACGTCGAAGGAGATGAATACGATCTTGGAAAGAAGGTTGGCAAGGATGCCGAATCCGGGAAGGCGACTTTCGTCTCTGCTCTAGGTGTTGATGGCGCGAGGCGCGAGGCCCGTCAGGTGACTGATAGAGCTATATCGCGCCTAGACCGGTTTGGTATGTGCGCGGACGAGATGCGCTCGGCGGCGGAATTTGTGCTAGTGAGAAATAGCTGACCCGGGTTTAAGGTTTGTGCTTAGGAATTAAATAGACGTAGGGGAATTTAATGGCGCCTCAGACGCCACTTCTCGATCAAATAGACTCTCCCAAGGATCTGAAAAATTTCGAACCTGATCAGCTACAGCAGATCGCGGACGAGTTGCGTGCCGAAACAATCGATGCGGTTTCCGTTACAGGCGGGCACCTCGGTGCCGGCCTTGGGGTCGTCGAACTTACGGTAGCTATACATTATTTATTCGATACGCCGGATGATAAGATTGTCTGGGACGTGGGCCATCAAGTCTACCCACACAAGATTTTGACAGGCCGGCGCGACCGGATCCGCACATTAAGGCAGGGTGGTGGACTCTCCGGATTCACCACGCGGAACGAGAGCAGCTACGATCCGTTCGGTGCAGCGCATGCGTCGACATCGATATCGGCAGCGTTGGGGTTCTCAGTGGGGAGCGAACTGCAGAGCAAAGGAAATAAGGCGATCGCAGTCATCGGCGACGGTGCGATGACTGGTGGCATGGCTTATGAGGCGTTGAACAACGCTGGGGCAATGGACAATAAGTTGATCGTGATCCTTAACGACAATGACATGTCGATCGCGCCGCCTGTCGGCGCCCTTTCAGCTTACCTGTCGCGGCTGATTTCATCGAAGTCGTATAGGTCCCTGCGTGATATCGGGTTGCACATGTCGGAAAAATTTCCGCGGCCTATGAAGAGGGCTGCCCAGCGAGCCGAGGAATACGTCCGTGGGATGCTGACCGGCGGCACTCTGTTTGAGGAACTTGGTTTTTACTATGTTGGTCCCATAGATGGCCACAACATGGAACACTTAATCCCCGTTCTGAGAAATGTCCGCGACGACCACGCGGACGGGCCGGTGCTGGTTCATGTCGTCACTCAGAAGGGAAAGGGCTATGAACCGGCGGAACAGTCGGCAGACAAATATCATGGCGTCGGAAAATTCAACGTTGTCACTGGGACAGTTGATAAGGGTAACGCGAACGCGCCTAGTTATACCAAGGTGTTTGCTGATAGCCTAATCACAGAAGCCCGTGATGACGACAAGATTGTTGCTATCACGGCTGCGATGCCTGCGGGCACTGGGATCGATCTGTTTGGAAATGAATTTCCCGACCGTACTTTCGATGTTGGCCTTGCTGAGCAGCATGCGGTGACGTTTGCGGCAGGGCTTGCCGCGGATGGTATGAAACCCTTTGCGGCTATTTATTCGACCTTCCTGCAGCGGGCCTTCGATCAAATCGTTCATGACGTCGCTCTGCAAAACTTGCCCGTCCGGTTCGCAATGGACCGAGCGGGCTATGTTGGTGCTGATGGCCAGACCCATTGTGGGGCATATGATATCGCGTACCTAGGCTGCCTGCCGAATATGATCGTGATGGCTCCTTCCGATGAGGCAGAGCTCGCCCATATGGTGGCGACTGCCGTCGATATCGATGATGCGCCTTGTGCGTTCCGATATCCGCGCGGCGAGGGCGTTGGCGTTGATATGCCGGAACGCGGTGAAATTCTTACTATCGGTAAGGGCCGCATATTGCGGGAGGGTACAAAGGTCGCGTTGCTGTCATACGGTACGCGGCTTCATGATTGCATAGAGGCGGCAGAGGAACTGAATGCTAGGGGGCTCTCGACCACAGTTGCTGATGCGCGATTTGCGAAACCGCTTGACGAAGATATGGTCCGGCGTTTGGTTGCAGCTCACGAGGTGCTTATCACGATTGAAGAGGGGTCGGTCGGCGGGTTTGGCTCTCAGGTGGCGCATTTCCTCGCGACGAATGGAGTTTTTGATGACGGTCTAAAGTTTCGCCCAATGGTAATGCCGGACTTCTTCGTGGAACAGAACACGCCCAGCCAACAGGTAAAAATTGCCGGGCTCGCCAACAGTGACATTGTGACGACTGCTATGGCCGCTTTGGGCGTCGACCCATCACAGTTTGCAAATGAAAGGGCCTGACCCACGCCGGATCGGATAAGACCCGATGACTTGCTCGTCGAGCGAGGGTTGGCAAAGGATGTCAAACACGCGCAAGCGCTGATACTGGCGGGCAAGGTCTTTTCCGACGAACAGAGGGTCGAAAAGCCCGGCACGCGGGTTTCGATAGACATACCGATTGAGGTTCGGGGCGAAGATCACCCTTGGGTGTCGCGCGGGGGGGTCAAGCTCAATCACGCGTTGGACCATTTTCAAATCGATATTGAGGGCGTCGGTGCCATAGATGTGGGATCGTCCACTGGCGGGTTCACGGATGTTTTGTTGTCTCGCGGAGTGGCACATGTGTACGCGGTGGATGTGGGATATGGACAACTTCACTGGAAGCTCCGCCAAGACAACCGGGTATCAGTACTTGAACGTCAGAACGCCAGATATCTGACAAGAGATCAAATTCAGAACCCCGTAGGTGCCGTGGTTTGCGATGCAAGTTTCACTCGTCTTGAGAGTGTAATGTCCGTACCGATGGAATTTGTGGCATCAGGCGGATACCTTGTTGCGCTTATCAAGCCACAGTTTGAGGTAGAAAAAAATGAGGTGGGGCGTGGGGGTATAGTCCGAGATCCCGCGTTGCATCGGGATGTCTGTGCACGGATTGAAAACTGGCTGACCGGAGTGAGGGGATGGACCGTTTTGGGGGTCGAGGAGAGCCCCATCACTGGGTTGGGCGGTAATACGGAGTTCTTTATAGCAGCCAGGCTCGACGATTGATGGATGTGCGAATCGACAGAATCGGCGCGCTCGGCGATGGTATCGCAGAGACCGAAAATGGCCCCGTCTATGTTCCCGATGCCCTGCCGGGGGAACGGGTGCGTATCGATAAATTTATACCGCGCGGCGACGGCGTGCGGGCCGTAACACGGGAGATTCTATTGTCGTCGCAGGACCGGGTTACACCTTTGTGCCGGCACTTTGGAACCTGTGGCGGGTGCGTCGCACAGCATATGGAAACCCGCCTCTACACAGAATGGAAACGGGACCTTGTCGGAACAACCCTCCGCCGTGCTGGCCTAGACGCAGTGGTTAGGGCTCCCTTCATATTTCCGGTAGGAAGTCGCCGCCGCGTGCGGCTTGCCTTTCGTGAAGTGCAGGGACGTTTCATTCTAGGCTTTCGGAAAATGTTGTCAGATCACATTGTTGATATTGACGATTGTACAGTAGCCACGTCAGCGCTCGTCGCGTTTTTGCCGGCTCTAAAAGAATTTTTGTATCTGTTCGGCAAACGTGGCGAAGTGTCAGTTACAGAAACATACACCGGACTTGATGTCGTGGTATTTGTTAAAAAAGAACCTGATTTGAACCTGCGCATGGATGCGCCAAAGATATGCAAGATACTGGGGATCAGCCGCTTGAGCTGGGCGGGTAGCGACAAGCAGCCTGAACCGATTCTCGTTGCGGCGGAGCCCGCTGTCCGCTTTGGTGATTCTTCGGTAAAGATCCCGCCGGCTAGCTTTCTTCAGCCCACCGTTGCCGGTGAAATTAAGCTTCGTGAATTAGTTCTCGCGGCGACAGAACGAAGCAACGCTGTTGCGGATCTTTATGCCGGATGTGGGTCGTTTTCGCTGCCACTTGCAGCGGCGGGGAAATCCGTTCATGCCGTTGAAGCTGTCGCATCGCAGACCGCCGCCATCCGAAAATCAGGAGGTCATAGGGGCATTACCACGGAAACCCGCGACCTTGCGCGTCAACCGCTTCGCGTTACGGAACTGGAGAGGTTCGACGCCGTTGTCATGGATCCACCCCGCGCCGGCGCGGGCCCGCAGATTGCTCAGATCGCGGCTTCCAGTGTACCGCTAATTGTTTACGTATCATGTAATCCCGCTACCTTTGCCCGAGACGCCCGTGTGCTGGCTGATGAAGGGTTCGAGATGGGTGCCGTACAGCCTGTGGATCAGTTCTTGTGGTCGCACCACGTTGAACTCTCCGCCGTCTTCCGTCGAGGGTAGCTTGGGAGTCATATACCAAAGCCACATGCATTTTAGCCATCGAAGAACTGATTGAATTTTTAATGGTTCAGCCTACTTGTGCTCGATTTCGCAACAGGTGATCTGCCAGAACACAGGCCATCATGGCCTCGCCCACCGGAACGCCCCGGATCCCGACGCAGGGGTCATGTCGTCCCTTCGTTGTGATTTCCGCGTTCCTTCCTTGCCGGGTGACGGTTTTACGTGAGGTGAGGATTGAGCTGGTCGGCTTGACGACAAAGCGGACAACCACGTCTTGTCCGGTCGAGATCCCACCCAGCACGCCACCCGCGGCGTTCGACTGGAATTCGACTTCTTTGCCTTTTATACGCATTTCGTCAGCGTTTTCTTCGCCCGACAGCAGCGCGGCGCCGAATCCCGCGCCGATTTCCACACCCTTTACGGCGTTAATACTCATCATCGCGGATGCGAGGTCAGCATCAAGCTTCCCGTAGATTGGCGCGCCAAGCCCAGCAGGCACGCCTGACGCTACAATTTCGATTACGGCGCCGACCGACGACCCCTGTTTTCGGACGCCGTCGAGATAGGTCTCCCATTCCTTTGCAGCCGCGGAATCAGGGCACCAGAACGGGTTCTTATTCACATTGGACCAGCGCCATTTTGCATGATCGATTTCCATCTCGCCCATCTGCACCATAGCCCCCCGGATCCTTATCTTGTTACCGAGAATTTTACGTGCGACAGCACCCGCGGCTACCCGGCACGCGGTTTCGCGGGCGGAAGATCGACCACCACCGCGGTAATC
>JAYYZV010000112.1:0-8965 GCA_036339975.1 Pseudomonadota bacterium
GTCAGCAAGCCGTCATCGATCTCCGTGGCCTTTTCTGGCGGGGTCAGCACAAGCGCCGGCTCCGTGATCTCTTGGTTCGTCACGAATCAGTGGCGGACACCCTGACTGCTCAAATATCGCATGCCACCATTTTCAAGGGAATCCATATATTCGTGAGGAATAGCCGCCAACCAAGCTAAACCGTATCTCAGATGGCGGGCATCCAGGCAAGAACCATAAATAAACCAGTCATTTTCACCCATCAACAGTACCGATACTTGGTATCCGGATGCCTGCAATTGGTGGCATTCATCACGTCATGACACAAAGGCTTAAAAATCTGGTTTGCGCGATCGGCCTACTTCACGCGAAGGGTGAGTTGGCGAGTTAACGACCCTTTACAATATCTCTGAAAATCGGGAACTCAGCGCACACACACAGATTTACAAGCACCCTTCCTAATTTCAAAGCTCACGCTGCAAGAAATCATAAACCATCCTTGCCGTTTGTTCTGGCATTTCGAGATGCGGGCTATGTCCAGCGCCGTCGATGGTTTGAATTTCTGCATCGGAAAAGCCATTCCTGTATTCCTCGGCATGACGTCGCGGAACAAGTCGGTCATCCGTACCGTGAATTATCAGTACGGGCCTCTTGAAGCGGTATAATCTGGCCCGCAGCAGACGATGGTGAAGATAAGGAGGGTTGAAACCGATGCGTGAAAGAAACCGATATGTCCGGTACCGCAACAATTCCTGATCAATTTCTCCACGCCCGTCGGGAAAGAGCTCCCGCGCAATAGACTGTTCAGGATCGCCGAACAGCAAGGCCCGCAAACCCGCAAGCGACACACCGTCGACAGGATGGGACTCCCAGAAAAGGTCGGCTATGGGCTCATTCGAAACAAACAACCCAGCCGCGCCGATAAGCGATAGCTTCGCAATGCGCTCAGGATGGCGTACCGCGATCTCCGCCGCGATCCATCCGCCGACATCGCTTCCGACAAGGTTAAAGCAATCGAGCTTCAACACATCGAAAAGTTCAAGATAATGGAATACGACTTCTTCAATGGTGTCAATGTCTTCATCCTCATCGGTCAGGGAACAACCGGGATGCGCCGGTGCAATCAATGCAAAATTTTCTGCCAACTCGCGATGAAAGAGCAACGGCTCGGCGGAAGCCCCGTGCAGGTCGGCCAATCCGTGCAGATAAACCAGTGGTGCGCCATCGCCGTCTTCAACAATCCAGACCGAACGGCCGCGAACATCAACGGGACGGCCACTCATTCTGCTGCTCCCGATGCCGGTATCTGCTCTAATTGAGGATACTGTCTGGCAAACAATTCAGCCGAATCCTTCCGCAACGATGGTGCAACCTGTTCCGCGAACAATTTCATGCTTTTACGCGCAAGTTCGGGTTTCATGTTGCCGAAATGGAACTGGATCAGGAATCTCCCAATTTGGGCTTCCTCGATTAGATTCCAAAGTTTTTCGCGAACCGTGGCGGGGCTGCCGACGATAATCGAAGCTTTTGAATCGAGATCCTCCCAAGAGACCGCGTCCCCCAGCATTTCGGCGCCGGGCTCCGAGTTTCTCAGGTAGCCCTCCCACGATTTCACCGACTGCGACGGCACGCCAGCGCCGAATGTGAGCGTGCGGCCGGTCCGCCTGAGATGGCCCTTGAGGCAGTTTTTCAGGAAATACCAAATACCTTCCTCGGATTCCCGCCGCGCCTGTTCGTCAGTTTCCGCGACATATACCGAGATCAGAACTCCGAAACGGAACGGATGATAACTGTCGCCATGTTCCGTCAGAATCGTCGCGAAGCGCTCGCGCGCCATCCGTGTCGCCGACCCATGAGTCCGCGAGGAGAGGAAAAAGTCAAACCCGCGCTTAGCCACTTCTTGAATTGTTTCGATCGACAATGCGCCGGGTATCCAGATTGGCGGATGCGGTGTCTGCCGGGGCTTGGGCCAGGTGTTGACGTAGCGCAACGGATAGAATTTTCCTTCATGTTCAAAGGGGCCGTCTTCTGACCAGGCGCGCACGATCAGGTCGATGGCCTCCCAAAATTGACCCCGCGCCTTGGGTGACGAGACTTGGTAATTATATGATTCTGGTCCGCCGCCAACAGCAAAGCCCGCAACCAAGCGTCCACCGGTGATCGAATCAATCATTGCGTATTCTTCAGCGATACGCATTGGATTCAGATGCAGTGGCAATAAATTTCCTAACACCACGATCTTTGCGACCGATGTGCGTTGGGTCAGAGCCGCCGCGATGATGTTTGGTGAGGGCATCAGGCCGTATACATTCTGGTGGTGCTCGTTGAGAACCAGTCCGTCGAAACCAAGCTCTTCGCCATAGACCAGCTGGTCTATGTATTCCTGATAGAGACCGTCCGTCCGTTCTCTGTCCCATAGCTTGTTGGGGACAGTGACCCAACCAGTTTCGTATTTTTCATCGAAATCGTCGGCAAGATATGGATAGGACATGAAGTGCCAACAATGGAGTTCTACCGGGTGCATGGTTCATTCCTTTTCAAGAGGCAGGCATCTGAAACTTTCGGTTTCCTTGGTGAAATTATGATGTTTATCAAACGTCCCAGTTATTTGACCAAACCCGGCAGGAAAAGAGCAATCTGGGGAAATAAAATTAAAAGCAGGATACCGGCAGCGAGCGGCACGATAAACAACAGTGAGCCGCTGATGACCTCCGAGAGGTTTGCATCGGGAACGACTGATTTCAGGACGAAGAGATTGAACCCGACGGGTGGAGAAATCGCCGCAATTTCAATATTTATCGTCACCAGCACGCCGAACCACACGGGATCGTATCCCATAGCGAGGATCGCCGGAAAAAATACCGGGACGATGATGACTAGAACGCTCATCGGATCCATGAACATCCCGAGAACCATCAACAGAAGGTTTATGAGAATCACAATCAGCCAGGGCGGCAGGTCGAGCCCGATCAGGGCATTCGCCATGCCTTGCGGTACACCCAGCCGCGTCAACATGAAGGCGCTGAACAGGCCGCCGATAAGAAGCAGCAAAAACATCGCCGTGGTCCGCGCCGTATTGCCAAGGATCGTTGCAATGACTGCGGGAGTCAGTTTTTTCGCGAATGCCGCAATCGCAAGCGCGCCGGCCGCCCCGACCGCGCCCGCTTCTGTCGGCGTCGCGACGCCGAAATAAATCGACCCCAAGACCAGGAAGGACAGCACCAGCACCGGGAATACCGCTCCCAGGGCGCGAAATCGCTCAGGCCATATTATCGTCTTCCGCTGCCGGGGCGCAATGTGTGGCCTGGCAAGGACCAAAAGCACGACAGTCAACGATAAAAGCGCCGCTATCATTATGCCCGGCAATATGCCCGCGATAAACAGATCTCCAATCGATGTTTCGGTTATGACCCCATACAAAATCATTGCGATGCTCGGCGGAATCAAAATGCCGAGAGTTCCTCCTGCCGCTGTTACCCCCAGGGCGAGGCGTCGGTCGTAGCCATGATGAACCATCTCGGGTACTGCCATCGCACCAATTGTGGCTGCAGTCACAGGGCTTGAACCGCACACGGCGGAGAAACCCGTGCAGGCAAAGATGGTACCGACGGCGAGCGACCCGGGAAAGCGCTGGAGCCACAATTGGGCCGCACGAAACAGATCCCGGCCTATTCCCGTTACAGCCAGCGCTTCCCCCATTAGGATGAATAACGGGACCACCGTCAAAATAAAATAGCTTGTTGTGGAGAATGCGATAATTGCGATTTGCGATACCGCGTAAGGAGAAACGAATAGATAAGTTCCTATAACGCCGATCAGACCAGTCGCGACCGCGACGGGTATGCCGGTCGCCAGAAACGCGAGCAGTGCGATAACGAAGATGGCAAAGCCCGCAAACGCCTCCATCTAACGGCCTTGTCGCTGGTAAAGCCGGGATGACAGCAGCGCCAATGTGGTGAGGATAAATTGAGCCGCGCCGATAGGTCCTATCATCCAGATGTATTTCATCTTCATGGCAATCGTGGACGCTGGGAAGATGTTGTCGTCCGCAAAGGCTTCCAAGGTCTCGCTGAGCAGCGTTGTGAAGAGAACCACGCCAAAAAAGAGCGTTAGAAGGCCACCCAGAATAAAAATCCCACCCTGAAACCGGCGCGGCAGCATCTGGTTGAACAGGTCAACCGAAACATGCCCCCCTGCCTCCAAGGTGGGTGCCAGGGCCAAAAAAAATGCATAGACCAGCATGAACGAGCAAATGTCCAGGACCCAGCTGCTTGGGTCATTGAGGACGTAGCGATGCACGACGTCTTGCAAGATCACAAACATGATCAGCGCCGCAAAAATCCCGCTGGTTGCCAGAAAGACCCTGTTCACGCGACTTATGACGCAGGTCGACGCGATCAACCATCGGGGCTGCATTGCGAACCTGTCCTCAATTTTCGGGGTCCCTTTATGGCCCGGCTTTTACCAATGAGGCTCGAGAATTCTTTTGACAAGCTTACCGTCGGAGCCCGACACGCCATCCATTTTGTCGAACACCGGCCGTATGGCGTTTACAAAGGCTGCCTTCTGGCTTTTGCTCAGCGAATAAACATTGCTCCCCGCCTTGCTGATTTTGGCCCGAAGTATCGGCTGCAAAGGTTCCAGGTGGTTGGCCGCAACTTTTTCTGCCTCTATTGCCAAACGCTCCATGGTCTTTTGATCGGCGGCTGAGATTTTGCTCCAGATTCTCTTGTTCCCAATGTAAATCAGCACATTTACGGGGACGCCCAAATTTACAATTTTTGGGGCGACTTCGTAAAGTTTGAAGGCAAACGTGATCTCGTGATTGCTCAAGACGCAATCAAGCGTGCCATTTTGTAATGCGACGTATTGCTCCGCCGGGTCCGTCGCCACAGGATTGGCGCCGAGCATTTTGATCTGCTCAACCTGCCAGCGGCCGGCGGTGCGAACCCGAAGACCCTTCCAGTCGACTGGATTTTTGAGGAGCTTGTTGCGGCAGTTCACCGTCCCGCCGAAGGAGGGCTGCATCCAAAGATATTTGACGCCCTTGGCATCGAACAGCCTGCTCAAAATCGGCCTGAGTTCGCCCGCTACCTTGAGCCAGGATGCGCCATTGTTAGGCATCCCGGCTTCGCCTTCCATATAAGCAAGGGCGGGAATTCTACTGGACTCAACGCCTGCTGCCGTAGTGCCGACAGGGATACTACCGTTGCGGACCGCCTTAAAGGTCTCAGTGATTTTCCCCAGCGCCCCAGAATAAAAGGGTTTTAATTCCACGCGACCCTGTGTCTGTTTTTTTGTCTCGTCCATCCAGTACTTGAGGGCATGGCTCCAGGCGCTCCGCTCCGAATGAAATATGGAAACGTCGAGTCCCGCCGATACCGCCGTGATTGGTGTACCGAGGATCAATAACCCGAGTAAAAGCGCTTGCGAGTGTAAAATCTTGTTCTTGAATACCATCGTTATCTCCCCTGATAGGATTACGGAAAGCAAATTCGATTGATTAAGTTCGTTCCTTCAGTGTTTCATATTGCCCAGAGTGGGCCTGGCGTGACCCCTATTCGAATCCAAGCCAGAAAAAAAGTTAACACTTGGAAGTCACTGTTACAAAGGTCTTTCTAGACCCACTCGTCACGACTTCAATGCGTATCGCAGAACTGAATTAGGCGAATTGTTCTATAAGTTTATTCAATTATTGCAAGTTAATTTATACGGAATTCTTCTGTCTCTTCCTGGAACTTTACGGACTCCCCGGCGGTGTGATTTGACGTCCGCTATGCCCCCAACTCCAGACGTTCAGTGGATAGAATTCTGAATAAAAATTGGGATTGTCTGCTGTTTCCCAGGTGCGGACGTAACGGTCGCCGTTGTCGACTTCTCAGTTTGACCTAACTCGGACATGGGGCCGCGATGGACTCTGCCATCAGCCAACCATACAATCTCGTCCGTCAGTTGCTCTGAAAGTAGGCAATTCATATGGCCGAAGAACGCGTCCAGAGAAGGTTGCAGCGTTACTTGTTGCGGATATGGTCGGCTATTCGTGCTTGACGACTCGCGTCGGGACATTCCCATATGACAAGCTGTATCGGACAAATAGTAGACCTCGGGAGCAACAAGATGACAGCGTGTAAATCATGAAATTCGGCTTGTTCGGTGGTGCCACCGCCGCCTCCGCTCGCTCCGAGGACGCAACGGAGGGCTTCAACGAACGCTGGCGGGTGACGTCTGAGAGACTGCCGCTTGCGCAATCGAATGACAGCCACGCCTATGGCAAGTTCATAGACGCGATTATCGAGGCTGAAGCGTTGGGCTTTCACAGCATCTTTTTAGTCGAGCATCACTTTACCGGTGTCGCGCAGGTTTCAGCGTCGTTGAACCTGCTGACCTATCTCGCCGCATGCACGTCGACCATTCGGCTTGGAACCGGGGTGATCGTAGTGCCCAGGCAAAAACCGGTGCTGCTGGCGGAGCAGGCGGCCACGGTCGATGTTCTGTCCGGAGGTAGGCTCGATTTCGGCGTCGGGAAAGGCTATCGGCCCGGGGAGTTTGACAGATTTTGCATCCCCATTGACGAAGCCGGCGAGCGTTTTGAGGAATCGATGGACCTGATCAAGCGGTCTTTGTCGTCCAACGAACGGTTCTCCTTTCACAGCAAGCGCTGGAACTTCGAGAACATCGTGGTGGAACCTCCTCCCATTCAGCGACCGCATCCGCCGTTGTGGTTGGCCGCCGGACGGTCGGAATCGCTCCGTTACGCCGCCGAGACCGGATATTCGCTGTTGCTTGACCAATTTGCGACCTTCGAGGTCACGTTGGAGCGCTTTCGCATCTATCAGGATGCGGTCGAGGCGGCGGGGTTTGCGTTCGATCCAATGTCTGTCGCGGTGGCGCGCGGCGTGGAAATTGTACGCAGCCAGGAAGAACGGGAAGTCGCCGTCACCAAGCGCATTGAGGCATTGGGCCGTATGAACCAACTGGCGTCGTCCGATGATAGCGCCTACCGTTCCAGCATGGCGTCGGACCCCGACCTGAGAAAAGCCGCTGAGCAGGGAACGCTGATTGGCGGCCCCGAAGAGATCATTGAGCGCATTCGCCAACTCCGCAACGGCGGAGTCGAATATTTACTTCTGGCGGGTGCCCAGTCGGACCCCGGTTTGATGCGTGATTTTTCCAATGAGATCATGCCCGCATTCGTATGACGCGCCTCTGTCCGCCCGGAACTCCGGAATTGACTTCGCATGCTGAACAGGCGGGTTAGCCGGTTGGGAGAACAACAAAGGGAGATTACGGATGGCCGATATTCAGCTGTCGATGGGATTCAACGATTATGACCATGTGCGCGATCTTTTCACCGGCCGGGTGAAACCGGAGGGTATCGAGTTGACCTGTCTTCAGATGCGGGTCGAAGAGGTTTTTCACCGGTTTTCGGCCAATCTGGAATGGGACGTCTCGGAGATTTCGTTCGGATTCACGTGCTCGATGATCGCCGCCGGCAGATCGCCGATCGTCGCCATCCCGATTTTCCCATCACGCGTCTTCCGCCATTCGTCGATTTATATACGCTCGGACGGCCCAGTTTCCGGGCCCGAGGATCTTGCGGGTGTACGCATCGGGGTGCCGCAATGGGCCCAGACGGCGACCGTCTTTGTTCGGGGCTGGATGTCCGACACACTGGGCATTCCGATGAGCGCGGTTCAGTGGTTCCAGTCCGGTGTCGAGCACCCAGGCCGCGTCGATCCGGCTCACGTCCGGCTACCGGAAGGCGTCGAACGCCACGTGGTGACCGACCGGTCACTGATGCAGATGATGGATGCAGGCGAGCTTGACGCCATCATCACCGCCCAGCCGCCGATCGCCTTCGACCAGGGCGATCCCAGAATCAGGCGGCTTTTCCCGGACTACCGCGCGGTCGAAGAGGCGTATTTTGACCAGACCGGAATATTTCCGATCATGCACGTCGTCGCCATCCGACGCGAACAGTACGAAAAGAATCCATGGATAACGCGAAATCTGTTCAACGCCTTCAACGAGGCCAGGGAGCGATCGGTGATTCGGATAAATGCGATCGGCCAATCGCGCATCGCGGTGCCGTGGTTGCCAGAAACCGTTGAACGTGTCGGCGCCCTCATCTTTGGCGACGGAGACTACTGGCCCTATGGGATCGAACAGAACCGCACGACCATCGAGGCGTTTCTGAAATACTGCTTTGAGCAGGGCGTGACCTCTCGACACCTCGCGCCGGAAGAGGTCTTTGCCCAGGAATCGCTAACTGAATTCAAGATCTAAGGAGACCGCGATGTCGCAACATGCTCATGTTGGTCAACGGCATTGAGCAGGATAAGCTCCGCTCAAAAATCAACTTCGATGGAATGGTATCGGAAATTTCAAGTGTTCGCCCATGAACGGACATAGAGCTCGGCCCGTTGATTTTCTCAGTTTGGTCCGAAGCCGACATACGGCGTCGATAGACTCCTCGACCGGTAAGACATTGAATTTCACCTCCAACGCGATCAACTCCGTGGTTCGAATGCGGAGGGGATCGACGATGGCCGAAAACTTGGGAATCGGATTAACGCATTACCCACCGCTTTGCGGACACGACGCGTGGTTCGGGCAAATCGTATCATGGGCGCTTCCGGATTCGTTGATACCGGACGCGCAGAAGGACCCGGCCAATTGGCCCGCACGCATGCGCGAGGAGTGGGGCGATGACAAGGGTGAGAAGGCCGCCGCCCGTGTGTTCACGGCAGCCTGACCGAGCGTTACTGCAAACTGCCTACTGAATTACGAGCCCGAGCCCCTGGGCCGTGGTGCGGGATCCGTGATGCACGGTCGCTGGCACTGTATGCGCGGAACACTGTCCTGGGCCGCCCGCTCACTGACCACGGGGCGAACTTTGAAGTTCGCACAACAGTTTCCGGTATTGAGGCCTAATCGGGGTCTACCCCAAAGGGGCCCTGCCTATAGCCCTAGCAATGAAAAAGCG
>JAYYZV010000113.1:0-7882 GCA_036339975.1 Pseudomonadota bacterium
TTGTCATATATTTTTGCGTACGCCCGATGATCCTTTATTGCGTTCTGCGCTATAGGGTATAATTTGCTATCGAGCTAGATTAAATTGGGTGTCTGCACCACTTTGGCTATAGTCAAAGATTTGCAGAGAAAGTAATAAGAATTGTCCAGTGCTTGATTTTTCTTTGGCCTATGAAGGCGCCAGTTTGGAATAAAAATGGTGTTTATAAACAAGGATATGCTGAGAATGGGTGCTAATATTCGAGTAAACATTGAAGAGTATAAAAGGCGAAAATTAGCAATTGCCGGAGCAATATTTATGGCTGCTGCGCTTCTTTCCGGCTGCTCTTCAGTGCCTGATTGGGCAAACCCGGTACAGTGGTATGAAGGTGTCGCGGAAGCGATTTCTGGTGAAAATCCGACGGAATCGAGTTCTCTCGGAGACGCTAAAATCCCTCAAACGGCCCCAGGAGCGAACAAGGAATTCCCTAACCTTTCCACCGTCCCGAAGAATCCATCCAAACTATCTGACAAAGGGCGTAAGCGCCTTGCCAGAAAGCTGGTAGCCGATCGGGAGAATGCGAAATATTCGGAAGAAAAAATCCAACGTCAAAGCAAAGCATCAATCCCGCCGCCCCCGAAGCCGGCCACTCTGAAGCGAGTGCCTTTGGTTACGCCTGTGCAGCCAGATTCCTCGCCAGAGACTTCTTCCGCGCGAGCCGCGTCGCCGCGACTGTCGGTAACGCCTACCCCATCCTCACCGTCGCGTCTTGGGCCAACGCCACCGTCCCGGAATCCAAGGTTTGCGCCGCCGCCGCCCAAAGCGCGGGCGACGGTCCCACGCGGTGCCGAGGTTCGGTTGCTTGATGCACGTCGCAGCCCCAGCGTCCGATCGATCGCACGTGTTGGGAACCCTGTTTTCGGGCCTCCACCGGCTGACATAGCATCAGCGCTCGGGGCTGGTAGCCAGCCGGCTCTGGCGGGCAGATTTCCGCCGGTCAAACTGACGTCGATCGCCGGTACGCCATCCGCTCAGTCGGTAGCGGCCGGTGAACCGGTTGGCGTCATCCGTTTCCGGGCGGGGTCTTCCCAGCTGTCGAGCAGGGATCGACAGGGTTTGCGCGGAATCGCGCAGTCCTATCGACGACGTGGAGGTGGGATACGGGTTGAAGGCCATGCTAGCAGCCGGACGCGGAACATGGATCCGGTCCGGCATCATCTAGTGAATTTAAGTGTGTCTCTCAATCGTGCAAATGCCGTTACTCGGGAATTACTCCGGGCGGGGGTGCCCCAGGAAGCAATATTCGTTGCCGCCCTGTCAGATTCGCGTCCGATTTATCAAGAAGTAATGCCTACAGGAGATGCGGGAAATCAACGGGTTGAAGTTTATTTCGTCAATTGACCGATAAGTAACCAGATCGTGGGGCAGCCCGGATGGATAAAACATTCCACCGCATAAAGCGGTTGCCGCCCTACGTATTCACCGAGGTGAACGCGATGAAAGAAAACGCGCGGGCAGCCGGTGCAGATGTGATCGATTTCGGGATGGGAAACCCGGACACGCCGACGCCGCAGCATGTGGTTGATAAACTCGTAGAAACCGTTGCCGATCCCCGCACTCATCGTTACTCGACCTCTCGCGGCATCCCAGGTCTGCGGCGCGCCAACGCAGACTATTATGAACGCAGGTTTGGTGTAGATGTTGATCCAGAGACTGAGACGATTGTTACGCTGGGCTCCAAGGAGGGATTTGCCAATCTCGCGCAGGCGGTCTCAGCGCCGGGTGACGTCATTCTCGTTCCCAATCCGAGTTATCCAATCCATGCCTATGGCTTTATTATAGCTGGATCCGCCCTGCGTCATGTGCCGGTTGGCTCGGAGATGGGTTTTATGTCTGAGCTGGAACGTGCGGTTCAATACAGCGTCCCGCCGCCCCTCGCATTGGTATTGAATTTTCCGGCTAATCCCACTGCGATGGTTGTTGATCTAGAATTCTACGAGCGGGTTGTGGCGTTCTGTCGGAAGCACGACATCATCATTATTTCTGATCTCGCCTATGGTGAGATATACTTCTCCGACAATCCGCCGCCTTCAATCCTTCAGGTCCCAGGTGCACGCGATATCGCGGTCGAGTTTACGTCTTTAAGTAAAACATATTCCATGCCAGGCTGGCGGATGGGTTTTGCGACTGGGAACGCAAAGATAATAGCTGCGCTCGCACGCATAAAATCTTATTTGGATTATGGTGCGTTTACTCCCATACAGGTTGCTGCGACTGCGGCTATGAACGGTCCACAGGATTGCGTCGATGAGGTCCGAAATATCTATCGACGCCGCCGCGACGTTATGGTTGACGCCTTCGGTAAGGCGGGTTGGAAGGTGCCGCCGCCGGCTGCGACCATGTTTGCTTGGGCTCCTATCCCGGAACCGTTCGTTCAACTCGGGTCTTTGGAATTTTCTAAATTGCTGCTGGCGGAAGCGCAGGTTGCGGTATCTCCTGGGCTCGGTTTTGGAGAGTACGGTGACGGGTTCGTGCGGATAAGCCTCGTTGAAAATCGTCAGCGGATACGCCAAGCAGCACGTAACTTAAAACAGTTTTTCTCTAAAACAGACGAAATTTTGGAGCGCGCGGAAATCCGCGCTGCCGCATCCTGATGGCGCCCCTTCGTGTCGCGATCGCAGGTTTAGGGACCGTCGGTGCAGCGGTGGCAAATATCCTCATATCACAAAAAGATTTGATCTCGGCCCGGTGTGGGCGTGAGATCAAGCTTGTCGCTGTTTCAGCGCAGGATCGTTCTCGAGACAGGGGCTTAGATCTCTCGGAGTCGGAATGGTACGCCGATGCTGCGGAAATGGCGACCAGAGCCAACGCGGATGTCGTTGTAGAACTAATTGGCGGCGCCGATGGGATTGCCAGAGAGGTTTGCTCAAATGCCATCGCCGGGGGCCGACATGTGATTACCGCTAACAAAGCGATGCTGGCAATGCACGGCACAATGTTGGCGCGGGCGGCCGAGAAGGCCAATGTGGCACTTGGATATGAGGCTTCGGTTGCCGGCGGTATACCGGTGATCAAGGCATTGCGTGAGGGATTTGCGGGCAATCGGGTTTCCAGCATCCACGGTATTCTGAATGGCACCTGCAATTATATCCTGACTACGATGCGCGAAACTGGGCGCAATTTCGATGACGTGCTTTCGGAAGCTCAAAAATTAGGCTATGCGGAGGCTGATCCGACCCTCGATGTCGATGGTATCGACGCCGCTCATAAAATTGCTTTACTGGCGAGCGTAGCCTTTGGAACCGAAGTCGATTTCGGTTCCGTTCACGTAGAAGGAATCCGCCATATTACCGCCGATGATATTGAATTTGCGGATGAATTAGGCTTCCGGATCAAGTTGCTGGGAATCGCTGACTACACGGAATGCGGAATAGGACAACGGGTTTATCCCTGCATGGTACCGCTGGACGCGCCTCTCGCCCACGTTGAAGGCGTTTTCAATGCAGTTGTTGCAGATTGTGACGCCGTTGGAACCAGCGTTCTGCAGGGTAGGGGCGCCGGCGCTGGCCCTACGGCTTCCGCCGTGATTTCCGATGTTGTGGACGTCGCGCGTGGGTCGATACTACCTGTGTTTTCCGTTCCGGCTTCGAGACTAGAAATAGCAAAAACGGTGTCTCTCGATACCCGAAAGGGAGCGTATTACGTCCGTTTGACGGTTCTTGATCGCCCCGGCGTAATCGCGGATGTTTCAGCTGTCCTAAAGGACGAAGAGGTTTCTGTAGAAGCGTTGCTGCAGCGCGGGAGGTCGGAAGAGGGTGCGGTTCCTGTGGTGTTGACTTTGCATGAAACGGTTGAGCACAAAATGCAGCGGGCGCTGACACGCATTACCGAGCTAGAGACGGTGGTGGAGCCACCTTGTATGATTAGAATAGAACACCTGTAAAAAAAGCTGCCGAAAGGCGGAATGTACTCAAGGGAGAAGGATTGATGGCTAATTCCGGCACGATGGACCGTAATCTGGCGCTTGAGGTGGTTCGTGTGACCGAGGCGGCGGCTCTGGCGGCTTCTCTCCAAATGGGGCGCGGTGACGAGCGGATGGCCGATCAGGTTGCCGTCGACGCTATGCGTAATGCGCTGAACAGTCTCGATATTGCGGGGACTGTGGTTATCGGCGAAGGCGAGCGAGACGAGGCACCAATGCTTTATATTGGTGAAGAGGTTGGCACTGGAAAAGGTCCAAAAATCGATATCGCGTTGGATCCCCTAGAAGGCACCACGATCACGGCTAAGGGGCTGACTAATTCGTTGGCCGTTATCGCAATGGCGGAACATGAAGGGTTCCTAAATTCGCCCGACGTCTATATGGATAAAATTGCCGTTGGTGGCGGATTGCCGGAGGGAATTGTGGATATTGACAACGAGCCCGCCGACAATTTGACGAGTCTTGCCAAGGCAAAGGGGGTCGATGTCAAGGATGTCGTCGCCTGTATTCTTGATCGTCCTCGACATGAAGAGTTGATCAAGAAAGTCCGCGATGCCGGCGCCCGGATCATGCTGATTACCGACGGAGACGTTTCCGGTGTCATGGCGACGTCGGAGGAAGCAAGTGGGGTCGATATTTATCTTGGCAGTGGTGGTGCCCCCGAAGGTGTGTTGGCGGCAGCTGCACTCCGCTGCATCGGTGGACAGATGCAGGGCCGGCTGATATTTCGCAATGACGATGAACGAGGGCGTGCCGAACGCTTTGGCATTACCGATTTTGATCGTAAATACGACCTGCTCGACCTCGCCAGAGGTGACGTAATGTTTGCGGCAACCGGAGTGACCAATGGGACTATGCTTAATGGCGTTCGGCGATTTGCGGGCGGTGCGAATACCCATTCTTTGGTGATGCGGTCCAAAACCGGCACAGTCCGTTATATCGAGGCCGAACATAATTTTGAACGCAAGACTGGTTTCGGTTCGTCCGATAATTGAAGGCTAACTGTTATGGATGGCGATAGTCAGAGGTTGCCCGCCTTTCTCAACGTTGAGAGATCGCTTGGCGGCAAGCGTTGGCGCCCACGCCTTACGGAAGAACGTAGAGGTGTTGCTATCGCGCAGAAACTTGGTGTTCCGGACATACTTGGCCGGGTGCTGGCCGCGCGTGGCGTTGGTATAGACGAGGCGGAAGCTTTCCTTGACCCGAAATTGAGAGACCTCCTGCCAGATCCGTCCCATCTGCTTGATATGGACATAGCCGTGACACGTATCGTCGAGGCAATAAATGCGGGTGAGAAAATTGGTGTTTTTGCAGATTATGATGTCGATGGTGCTTGTTCAGCGTCTCTGCTTGTCCGGTTCTTTGCAGCGCTTGGCCGGGAGCTTCTTGTTTACGTGCCTGACCGGATTGTGGAAGGATACGGGCCAAATACTCCAGCGCTTCTAAGGCTAATGGACCAGGGTGTCTCGCTGGTTATCACCGTCGACTGCGGCACCACAGCCTTCGTTCCTTTAAAGGAAGCGGCGGACGCAGGGCTCGACGTTGTTGTTATCGACCATCATGTAGCTGAACCAACTCTGCCGGAGGCTGTGGCTGTGGTGAACCCCAATCGGTTGGATGAAACCAGTCCCGTGGGACAACTTTGTGCGGCAGGTATGGCCTTTATGTTAATTATTGCTATCAACCGAGCGCTGCGTGACGCCGGTTGGTATGGTCATGGTCACGGCGAGCCCAATCTAATGAATATGCTGGACCTTGTGGCGCTTGCTACGGTGGCTGATGTAGTGCCGCTAACTGGTGTCAACCGTGCGTTAGTGCGGCAAGGTCTGACGGTGATGGCGCGGCGGGATAATGCTGGCATTGCCGCACTAGCGGATGTTTCACGACTGGAGGAGATACCTGAGGCTTGGCACCTCGGATTCATGCTTGGGCCACGTGTCAACGCCGGGGGGCGCGTCGGAGAGGCTGGCCTCGGAGTGAAGCTGCTGACCACGATGGACATAGACGAGGCAACTGTTATCGCTACGCGCTTGGATCAGTACAATGCCGAGCGGCGCGAGATCGAAGCAGCGGTCCTAGAGGGCGCGACGGCACAGGCTGAGCACCAGGTGGAGGCGGGCGCACCTTTAATATTTACGTCCTCTGACGGCTGGCATCCAGGCGTTATTGGGATTGTTGCCGGAAGACTCAAGGAAGCGTTCAATCGGCCGGCCTGTGCGGTTTCTATCCAAAACGGACTGTGTAAGGGATCGGGGAGATCCGTCCGCGGCGTAGACCTAGGTTCTGCGGTCATTGCTGCGCACCAAGCGGGTCATCTGGTCAACGGGGGCGGTCATGCGATGGCGGCGGGATTTACCGTTGAGGCTGAGCGTCTGGCTGACTTTCGACAGTTTTTGACAGACCATATACAGAACCAGCTCGCCGGCGCCGTCCTGTTGCCCGATATCGGTATCGACGGCACATTAAGTCCCGAGGGCGCAACAGTGGAATTTATCGATACGCTGAGCGATGCCGGGCCATTCGGTGCTAACAACCCGCGTCCCCGTTTTGTGCTTTCCGGGGTCAGGTCAATTAACGCACGGGTTGTCGGGACGGATCACGTAAGCTGTTTTCTCGCGGCGCTTGAGGGCGGTCCGAGGTTGAAGTCGATCGCTTTTCGCACCGCCGGTAGTCCCGTAGGGGACGCGCTTCTGAACGCTCGCGGGGAGGCTTTGCACGTTGCGGGTCATCTTAACATCGATACCTGGCAGGGTGACCGAAAGCCACAGATGATTATAGAGGATGTCGCTCGCGCGGGCTGAAACGGTTTTGACTCGGCCACTTCATGATATATTGGGTCTGGAAGGGAAAAACCGCGTCGGGCGGGAGGCAGGTTCGAGTTGGGGAAGTACGGACAGAGCATTGTAGTGGACAGGCGAAGATACAGCGCGCAGAGACGTTTGATGCGGCTGTTGAGATATAGGCTAGTCATCCCGTTGATCCGAGCTGGCGGAAAGCCGGAAAATACAGCGCGCGCCGTCGCTGTGGGGTTATTTTATGCATTCACACCCACCTTTGGGATTCAGATGTTGCTGACATTAGTGCATTGGTACATCTCGCGCAGTTTTTTCAAAAAGGATTTTAATGTCATCGTCGCAATGGCGTGGACGTGGGTGACCAATCTGGTAACTGTTCCGGTCTGTTATTACGCGTTCTTTTTAACCGGTCAGATTGGTCTCGGGAGATGGCATGACCTTACTGGCTTCGAGAGTTTCCAGAATTTCTGGAAAACGGCCATGGGCCAAACCGGCGCAGACCCAACCAGCTTACAGGCATGGGAGACGTACTTTTCGATCATTGTCGAAGGCTGGGGACTGGCGATTTTGGTTGGTTCGATTCCCTATGCGGTTATCGGTTATTTGGTCGGCTATCATTGGACGCTCCGCGTAGCGATGCGATGGCGAACCGCAAAACTTGCCAAAAGAGCGGCTCGTGCGAACACCCGTCAGCCGGATAATCCCGCCTGACAGCTAATGGGCCATGGTGTAATTGATTTAATCTTCCAGAGTTCGATATAACCGGTTGATTTTCAGAGGAATAGTCTTTATCTCGCTTCCACAGCGACCCCATCGTCTAGAGGCCTAGGACACCACTCTTTCACAGTGGAGACACGGGTTCGACTCCCGTTGGGGTCGCCATTTTTGGAGTATCCAGAAATTTTGGCCAAAGCAGCGGCGTCATATGGCATCGAAGCGCTCCAGGGGACACCTAAGGATACATCCGTTTTGTAAAAAGGACTGTTGAAAAACCCCCAGAAAGTGGGTGGATTGCGCGAACCTTAGGTTTAAGCGCCAATAGACGGGAACATGTACCGGGTGGCCTCTTCATCCATTTCCATTTTAAACTTATGCCTGTCTTTTAGTTCCAGCGCTCTAATACCGG
>JAYYZV010000114.1:0-15786 GCA_036339975.1 Pseudomonadota bacterium
AATGTTGGCGACAACATCGAGATTGTTGGCATTAAGGATACGTCGACGACGGTTGTGACGGGTGTTGAGATGTTCCGGAAGCTTCTGGACAGTGGAGAGGCTGGCGACAACGTTGGTTGTCTTCTGCGCGGCATTGATCGCGAAGAAGTTGAGCGTGGTCAGGTGCTGGCGGCCCCTGGTTCGATTACGCCGCACACGAAGTTTAAGGCTGAGGCGTATGTTCTTACGAAAGAGGAGGGCGGCCGTCATACGCCGTTCTTCACAAAGTACCGTCCTCAGTTTTACTTCCGGACGACCGATGTGACAGGCGAGGTTGAGCTCCCAGGCGGTACGGAGATGGTGATGCCTGGCGACAACATCTCGATGGATGTTGAACTTATTGCGCCGATTGCGATGGATGAAGGCCTTAGGTTCGCGATCCGCGAGGGCGGCCGCACTGTCGGTGCCGGCGTTGTCGCAGCAATAACCGAATAACGAAGAAGCAAGGCCGGCGAGGTAATCTTAGGAGTGTAGCTCAATTGGCAGAGCACCGGTCTCCAAAACCGGGGGTTGTGGGTTCGAGTCCCTCCACTCCTGCCAACGGATGGAGCGGTAGAGCGTAGAGGATTGTAGTCGGCTAACAAAGGTACAAAGTTTAGATGGCGAGAACTAACCCTGGCGAATTCGTTCAGCAGGTACGGCGCGAGGTGGCGAAAGTCACTTGGCCGTCCCGGCGCGAGACTATGGTGACCACTTTGATGGTGTTCATTTTCGTTGCCATTGCATCTGTTTTCTTCATGATCGTGGACTGGTTTCTCTCCAATGGGGTGAAACTAATACTCGGAATTGGAGGTTAAGATGGCGGCCCAATGGTACGTGGTCCATGTTTATTCCGGTTTCGAGAGCAAGGTTGCTCAATCGATCCGCGAGCAGGCTCAGCAGACTGGCCTCGACGATGTAATCGAGGAAGTCTTGGTACCGATGGAGGAGGTGGTGCAAATGCGCCGCGGGGCGAAGGTAAGTGCCGAGCGTAAGTTCTTTCCAGGATACGTTCTAGCGAAGATGGAGATGACGGACGAAGCGTGGCATTTGGTAAAGGACACACCCAAGGTTACTGGTTTTCTCGGCGCTGGTAATAAACCGTCTCCGATCTCGGAGAGGGAGGCTCAACGCATTCTGCATCAGGTTCTTGAAGGCGTGGAACGGCCAAAGCCATCGGTCACGTTCGAAATTGGCGAACAGGTACGCGTGTCCGACGGTCCCTTCACGTCTTTTAATGCGTTGGTCGAAGACGTAGATGAAGAGCGTGCACGGCTAAAGGTCGCCGTTTCGATTTTCGGACGAGCGACGCCAGTAGAACTGGAATACGCGCAGGTTGAAAAGCTCTGAACCCCGGGGCGAGTTACGGTTAGGGGTAATAGATGCATCGCGGGACGAGCGGTGTGAAATGTGCGGGAGGCTAGCCATAGCCGAACCGCGCCCTCAGCAAATGTGAGGATCAATGGCAAAGAAGGTTGAAGGTTATATTAAATTGCAGGTCCCGGCAGGACAGGCCAACCCGTCGCCGCCGATCGGACCGGCTCTTGGTCAGGCCGGCTTAAACATTATGGAGTTCTGCAAGGCATTTAATGCGGCAACTCAGAATCAGGACCAGGGTATTCCAATTCCGACGGTTATTACTGTTTTTGCCGATAAATCGTTTTCGTTCGAAACGAAGACGCCGCCCGCGTCTTATTTTATTAAGAAGGCGGCGAAGCTTAGCAAGGGAGCCGGTAACCCGGGAGCTGAGGTTGTTGGTGCGGTGACGCGCAAACAGCTCGAAGAGATCGCTGAAGCCAAAATGGCCGATCTAAATGCAAACGATATGGATGCAGCAGTTAAGATTCTCGCAGGCTCTGCGCGATCGATGGGCATTCAGGTGCAGGGGTAGAGCGATGGCAAAAAAGGGAAAACGGATCAATAGCTCGTACGAGCAGATCGATCGAGACACCGCCTATCAGTTGGACGAGGCGGTTAAGCTCCTAAAAGAAAATGCCACGGCTAAGTTCGATGAAACCATCGAGCTGTCGATGAACTTGGGTGTTGATCCTAGGCACTCCGACCAGATGGTCCGCGGTGTTGTGTCGTTACCCAAGGGGACAGGTAAGGAAATTCGTGTCGCGGTATTCGCGAAAGGCGACAAGGCTGCTGAAGCACAGGCCGCTGGCGCTGACGTTGTTGGCGCAGACGATCTTGCAGAAAAGGTTGAGAAAGGTGAACTCAATTTCGACCGCGTTATTGCTACGCCTGACATGATGCCAGTGGTCGGCAAGTTGGGTAAGGTGTTGGGTCCGAAAGGGCTGATGCCTAATCCGAAGCTCGGCACGGTTACGCCGGATGTTGCAAAGGCGGTTGAGGATGCTAAAGGTGGTCAAGTAGAGTATCGGGCCGAAAAAGCTGGTATTATCCATGTCGGCATCGGAAAGGCGAGCTTTACCGAGGGAGATATAGCCCAAAACATTTGCTCGCTAGTAGATGCGGTTAATAAGGCTAAACCGCAAGGTACGAAAGGTACGTATATTAAGAAAGTTTCGGTTTCCTCCACCATGGGGCCGGGAATAAAGCTTGATGTCGGGCCGCTTTTGGAGCGGGCCGGGTAGGGTTGACAGAATTCGCAGGCCTTTGGGCCTGTGGAAAAGGAGCCGTTCGACCCTCGAAGACGTGGGACGGCGGTTCCGACCTGTCCGAGACTGCAGGTCCGGGCGTGGCAGTAATGTCACAACCGGGTAATGGCAAGCCGCCTGCACAGACGGGAGAACGGGCAATTTGTCGCAGAAATGTTTTCTGTGGGCGATGGCTTGAACTTCTGGGACAGGCGAACCGGGTCCGTGGTTTGCCGCGGATCTAGACGCAAACGGAACAAGGTTGCCAAGGGAGCGTCCTGTTCCAGAAAAGTGGAGACGACTGAGTGGACCGGACACAGAAAGAAGAACTGGTCGCATTGTTTAATAACGCTTTTTCCGAGGCAAACTTGGTTGTTGTGACTAGCCAACAAGGTTTGTCTGTCGCGCAATCAAGTGAGCTGCGCCGGGAAATGCGGGATGCGGGTGCTAGCTTCAAAGTGACCAAAAATCGGCTCACACGTCTCGCGCTCAAAGGCACGAAATTCGAGCATTTGAGCGACCTGTTCAAAGGACCGACAGGAATCGCCTTTTCGGACGATCCGGTCGCGGCCGCGCGCGTTGCGGTCAAGTTCGCTGATGACAATGATAAGTTTTTTGTTCTCGGAGGCGGTCTGGACGAGCAGGCTCTGGATGTATCGGCAGTCACGGCGCTTGCCAAGCTACCATCGCTTGATGAGCTTCGGGGCAAACTTATCGGTATGATCCAGACACCGGCTACCCGGGTCGCAGGTGTCACGCAGGCACCTGCTGGCCAGCTAGCGCGCGTTATTTCGGCGCACGTTGAGCAGGGCGAGGCCGCCTGAGCCGATAAACAGTCAATTAGTTCAAGCCTAAGGAGAAAAAATATGGCTGCAAATCTCGAACAGATCGCGGATGATCTGTCTAACCTTACCGTCTTAGAGGCGGCTGAACTGTCGAAGATACTCGAAGAGAAATGGGGTGTTTCGGCGGCCGCTCCGGTTGCCGTTGCGGCACCGGGAGCTGCGGACGCTGGTGGCGCCGCGGCTGAAGATAAAGATGATTTCGATGTAATTCTGGCAGGCGCCGGTGACAAGAAAATTAATGTCATCAAGGAAGTGCGCGCTATTACGGGTCTTGGCCTTAAAGAAGCCAAAGACTTGGTTGAAGGTGCGCCTCAACCGATAAAGGAAGGCGTCGGCAAAGAAGAAGCAGACGAGATCAAAGGAAAGTTGGAAGAAGCGGGGGCGTCGGTCGAAGTCAAGTAATGACGCTTCGCGCTATACCAGCAAACACTTTTGGACGGTTACCACCCGCGCGTCGTCGCGGCGTGGTGCCGTTCTTTCATACGTTTTTTTCGCCTGTGCTTTTGCGTAGGCCAATATTTGATTCCTGAGAGGTCGCCATGGCAAAGTCGTTTACAGAACGTAAGCGTATTCGTAAGGATTTCGGGCGTATTAAAGCTGTCGCGCCGATGCCAAATCTTATCGAGGTGCAAAAAAGTTCGTATGACGCCTTCCTGCAAATTCATTCGCAGGTAGAGGACCGCGACGACAGCGGGCTTCAGGAGGTCTTCAGGTCGGTCTTTCCGATTAGCGACTTTTCGGAACGCGGCACGCTGGAATTTGTGTCATATGAACTGGAACAGCCGAAATATGACGTTGAGGAGTGCCAGCAGCGGGATATTACTTTCGCGGCACCCCTCAAGGTAACGTTGCGTCTTGTAGTGTTTGATTTGGATGAAGAAACCGGTGCGCGATCCGTCCGAGATATAAAGGAGCAGGACGTCTATATGGGCGACATGCCTCTGATGACAAATATGGGTACATTCGTTGTGAATGGGACCGAACGCGTGATCGTTTCGCAGATGCACCGCTCTCCCGGGGTTTTCTTCGATCATGATAAGGGCAAGTCACATTCCTCAGGCAAGTTCTTGTTTGCGGCCCGTGTGATACCTTATCGGGGTTCCTGGCTAGATTTTGAATTCGATGCTAAGGACATTGTCCACGTAAGGATCGATCGCAGGCGCAAATTGCCTGTCACTACGATTCTTATGGCACTTGATTCTGATGCCACGGCGCAGAGGCGACTCGAGCTAGCAGAAGAGGGTAGTCAATTGCGGCCCGAGGACGCCGTCGGCATGAGCATTGAGGATATGCTCAGCCATTTCTATGAAGCGATCACATTTACCCTTACGAAGGACGGCTGGAAAACAAACTTTGACTTGGAGACCATGCGTGGTGCCAAGCTGACGCATGATTTGGTTGACGCCAAGACGGGAGATGTAGTTGCGGAAGCTGGCGACAAGCTTTCTCCTCGTGTTTGTCGTAAACTTGAAGAAGATGGCCTGAGAGAAATTCTCGTTCAGGACGAGGATCTTCATGGCCGCTATTTCGCCGAAGACATAATTAACGAATCCACCGGCGAGATTTATGTCGAAGCCGGCGACGAGATCGACGAAGAGGTTCTAAACAGGCTTAGCGAAGTGGATATGAAGTCTTTCAGAACACTGGCGATCGATCACACTAATGTAGGTCCCTACATCCGCAACACGTTGGCGGTTGACCGCAACCGGTCTCGCGAGGAAGCACTGATGGACATTTATCGCGTCATGCGGCCTGGTGAGCCGCCGACGCTTGAAACCGCAGAAGCAATGTTCCAAAGCCTTTTCTTCGATGGGGAGCGGTACGATCTTTCCGCTGTCGGCCGCGTTAAGATGAACGCGCGTTTGAACGTTCACGGCGAGGACTCGCTTCGGGTCCTGCGTCGCGAGGACATACTAGCGGTCGTCAAGACGCTGGTTAATCTAAAGGACGGCCGAGGCGAAATCGACGATATTGATCACCTTGGCAACCGTCGAGTGCGCTCCGTCGGCGAGTTGATGGAAAATCAGTACCGTATCGGTTTACTCCGGATGGAACGGGCGATCCGCGAAAGGATGAGTTCAATCGATCTGGATTCGGTAATGCCACACGACTTGATTAACGCGAAGCCCGCGGCTGCTGCCGTCCGCGAATTTTTCGGGTCTTCCCAGCTTTCTCAGTTTATGGATCAGACCAACCCTCTTAGTGAAATCACCCACAAGCGGCGCCTGTCTGCACTCGGACCGGGTGGTCTGACGCGCGAGCGAGCGGGCTTTGAGGTTCGTGACGTTCACCCCACGCATTACGGCCGAATATGCCCAATAGAAACGCCTGAAGGCCCTAATATTGGCCTGATAAACTCGCTCGCCACCTACGCGAGAGTCAATCAGTATGGCTTTATCGAAACGCCCTATCGGAATGTAGAAAACGGCAAGGTTTCGGATGAAGTGGTTTATCACTCGGCTATTGAAGAAGGGCAGTACACTATTGCTCAGGCGAACGCACCGCTCGACAAGAGCGGAAAGTTCACCGAAGACCTAGTGAGTTGCCGGCAGGGAGGCGAATTCATAATGGCGCGTCCTGAAACCATAGACATGATTGACGTGTCTCCCAAACAGCTTGTTTCGGTGGCGGCCGCGCTAATTCCCTTCCTCGAAAATGACGACGCCAACCGCGCGCTGATGGGCTCGAACATGCAACGTCAAGCGGTGCCGCTGGTCCGTGCTGAAGCGCCGCTTGTTGGTACTGGCATGGAGGAGGCCGTAGCTCGGGGGTCCGGGGCGGCAATTACCGCAAAGCGCCCCGGCGTGGTTGATCAAGTCGACGCAACGCGTATCGTTATCCGAGCGACCGACGACACATCTCTGTCGTCTCCCGGTGTTGATATATACAATCTGCTGAAGTTCCAGCGTTCTAACCAGAACACCTGCATAAATCAGCGTCCGCTCGTCAAAGTGGGTGATCTAGTCGAAGGCGATGATATTATAGCCGATGGTCCGTCGACTGAACTTGGAGAACTTGCCCTAGGGCGTAATGTCCTTGTCGCCTTTATGCCTTGGAATGGCTACAACTTTGAGGATTCTATCCTGATTTCGGAACGCATCGTCCGCGATGACGTATTCACCTCAATCCATATTGAGGAATTCGAGATCATGGCCCGCGACACTAAACTAGGCCAGGAAGAAATCACCCGCGATATTCCGAACGTTGGCGAAGAGGCTCTGAAAAGTCTCGACGAAGCCGGTATAGTTTACATAGGCGCTGAGGTGAACCCTGGCGATATCCTGGTCGGTAAGGTTACTCCGAAAGGTGAAAGCCCTATGACGCCGGAAGAAAAACTTCTGCGCGCCATCTTTGGTGAAAAGGCCTCTGATGTCCGGGATACATCACTCAAATTGCCGCCGGGCGTCGCCGGCACGGTTGTGGAGGTTCGTGTGTTCTCGCGCCGCGGCGTTGACAAGGATGAGCGCGCTATGGCGATCGAGCGGGAGGAAATCGAACGCCTTGCCAAGGACCGTGACGACGAGTTGATTATATTAGAACGTTCTTTCTCTACCCGATTAAAGGACCTGATAGTAAACCAAACAGCAGTGTCGGGTCCGAAGCAAGTCAGCGAAGGCTCCCGCGTCACGCAGGCAATTGTCAACGATCTGACCGCTCGTCAGATGGCGCAGATCGTGGTGAAGAACGAAAAGATCATGGAGAAAGTCGAAGCGCTGCGAAAGCAGTTTCTTGAGAGCGATAAACGCCTTCAGGATCGATTTGAGAACAAGGTTGAAAAACTTCAAGGCGGCGATGAATTGCCACCGGGCGTGATGAAAATGGTCAAGGTATTTGTTGCCGTGAAGAGGAAGCTCCAGCCCGGTGACAAGATGGCTGGTCGCCATGGAAATAAGGGCGTGATCTCCAAGATTTCACCCGTTGAGGATATGCCCTATCTGGAGGATGGCACGAATGTTGATATCGTGCTCAACCCACTTGGGGTTCCCTCGCGGATGAACGTGGGCCAGATTTTGGAAACCCATCTCGGGTGGGCGTCCGCTGGCCTTGGCAAGAAGATAGGCGATATGCTCGATAAAGCAGTCCGCGAAGGTAGGATTGCGCAGTTGCAGAACGAGATGAAAGAGATCTATGGCAAGGAAACGTTCGATGACGATATTTCCGCGCTGGATGAGAATCAAGTAATTGAACTAGCGGAAAATCTCCGTCCCGGGGTTCCGATGGCGACACCGGTCTTTGATGGTGCTCACGAGGGAGATATTGTCGAACTCCTCGAACAAGCAGGGTTAAAATCGTCAGGTCAGGTCAACCTGTTCGATGGGCGCACCGGCGAGCAGTTCGCCAGATCAGTGACGGTTGGCTACATTTACATGATGAAGTTGCATCACTTGGTTGACGATAAAATTCACGCCCGCTCTATTGGACCGTACAGCCTCGTTACACAGCAGCCGCTTGGCGGCAAGGCACAGTTTGGTGGTCAGCGTTTTGGTGAGATGGAGGTTTGGGCTCTCGAGGCGTATGGTGCAGCCTACACTCTCCAAGAAATGTTGACGGTCAAATCGGATGATGTATCCGGTAGGACTAAGGTCTACGAGGCGATTGTGCGCGGCGACGATACCTTCGAGGCCGGTATTCCAGAATCCTTTAATGTGTTGGTTAAAGAACTGAAATCGTTGTGCCTTAACGTGGAATTAAATCAGGAACCCTAGACACGCGGTTTATGATAACGGCGACACGCCTTTGAATTTATATCGGCCACCGTATTTACGGGGGCTGCAAATGCCAGGAGACGGCAAATGAATGAATTGATGAACATCTTCGGCCAGGTCAGCACAGCGCAGAGCTTCGACCAAATCCAGATTTCCATTGCGAGCCCTGAACGCATTCGCTCGTGGTCCTATGGTGAGATAAAAAAACCGGAGACCATCAATTATCGGACCTTCAAGCCCGAGCGCGATGGTCTTTTCTGCGCGCGGATTTTCGGGCCGATAAAGGACTACGAATGCCTGTGTGGAAAATATAAACGCATGAAGTATCGTGGCATCATTTGCGAAAAGTGTGGAGTCGAGGTCACGCTTTCGAAAGTCCGGCGGGAGCGTATGGGACATATCGAACTGGCGTCCCCGGTCGCGCATATCTGGTTCCTGAAGTCGTTGCCCAGCCGCATCGCTCTGTTGCTCGATATGACGCTGAAGGACATAGAAAGGGTACTTTATTTTGAAAACTACATTGTCACCGAGCCCGGTCTGTCGCCGCTCCAAGAGGGTGAGCTTTTATCTGAAGACGGTTTTATAGAGGCGCAGGATGAGTACGGGGAGGATGCTTTTGAGGCGATGATCGGCGCGGAAGCGCTGAAGAAAATGCTCGAAGAAATCGACCTTGAGGAAGAGCGAGAAGAGCTGCGTATAGATATGAAGGAGACCGGCTCCGAAGCCAAACGCAAGAAATACGTCAAGCGACTAAAGCTAGTTGAATCGTTTATTGAGTCCGGTGCTCGTCCTGAATGGATGATCCTGGAAGTAATCCCGGTTATTCCCCCCGAGCTGCGGCCACTTGTGCCCTTGGATGGCGGCCGTTTCGCGACGTCGGATCTAAACGACTTATATCGCCGTGTAATTAACCGTAATAATCGCCTGAAAAGACTAATGGAACTGCGGGCTCCGGATATTATTGTTCGTAACGAAAAACGTATGCTGCAGGAAGCCGTCGATGCATTGTTCGACAATGGTCGTCGCGGTCGCACTATTACTGGCGCCAACAAACGGCCCCTAAAATCCCTTAGCGATATGCTGAAGGGCAAGCAGGGAAGATTCCGTCAGAACCTTCTCGGTAAGCGGGTCGATTACTCCGGTCGATCGGTAATTGTGGTTGGGCCAGAGCTCAAACTCCACCAATGCGGTTTGCCAAAAAAAATGGCGCTCGAACTGTTCAAAACGTTCATCTATTCCAAGCTCGAACTTTACGGTATGGCTAACACCATCAAGGCGGCTAAGCGAATGGTTGAAAAGGAACGCCCTGAAGTGTGGGATATTCTAGAAGAAGTGATCCGTGAACATCCTGTAATGCTCAATCGTGCACCGACGTTGCATCGTCTCGGTATTCAGGCATTCGAACCCGTATTAGTAGAAGGCAAGGCGGTACAGTTGCATCCGCTTGTTTGTACAGCGTTTAATGCTGATTTTGACGGTGATCAGATGGCGGTCCACGTGCCGCTGTCGTTGGAGGCACAGCTCGAGGCTCGCGTACTGATGATGTCCACTAATAACATCCTCAGCCCCGCCAACGGTAAGCCGATTATTGTGCCGTCTCAGGATATCGTTCTGGGGCTTTACTATCTCAGTCTCGAACGCGATGGTCAGCCCGGTGAAGGTATGGCGTTTGGCACCGAGGGCGAAGTCGAGCAAGCACTAGACGCTGGTGTAGTCACACTGCATTCAAAGGTGCATGTTCGGATTGACACGGTTGACGAGGAAGGGAACCAGGTCGTTCGCCGAATTGAAACCACACCCGGGCGGATGTTTATAATGAATATTTTGCCCCACAGTCCATCCGTGCCTGTTGATGTTCTGAACAAGGTTCTGACAAAGAAGGATGTTCAAGACGTTATCGATCTGGTCTACCGCCACTGTGGTCAGAAGGATACAGTGATCTTCGCCGACCGGATGATGAACATTGGTTTCTCTTATGCCTGCAAGGCTGGCATCTCCTTCGGCAAGGATGACCTGCTGATTCCGCCAGAAAAAGAAAAGCTCGTCAACGAAACTCAGGACCAAGTCAAAGAGTATGAAAAACAATATCAGGATGGCCTGATCACACAGGGTGAGAAATATAACAAGGTGGTCGATGCATGGTCTCAGTGCAGTGACAACGTGGCTAATGTAATGATGGAAGGTTTGGAGCGGGTCGACCCCGGTAAGCCGGTGAACTCGGTCTACATGATGGCGCATTCAGGCGCGCGCGGCTCGGCTGCACAGATGAAGCAGCTGGCCGGAATGCGCGGATTAATGGCGAAGCCATCGGGTGAAATAATCGAAACGCCGATTATGTCTAACTTCAAAGAAGGCCTTACCGTGTTGGAGTATTTTAACTCCTCACATGGTGCTCGCAAAGGTCTCGCCGATACCGCGCTGAAAACCGCTAACTCTGGATATTTGACCCGCCGACTGGTCGATGTTGCGCAAGACTGCACAGTTATTGAGGAAGATTGCGGAACAAAGAATGCTCTCACCGTCTCGGCGATGATTGAGGGTGAGAAAATGGTCGAACCGCTTTCTGAGCGTGTGCTCGGGCGCACCGCGGCAGAGGATATTCTCGACCCGGTGTCGGGTGACAAGTTGGCCAAGAGAGGCACTCTAATTGATGAAGCACTCGCCGAGAAAATAGACGAGGCGGAGGTTGAATCGATAAAGATCCGTTCTGCCTTAACGTGCGAAACAAAGGGAGGGGTGTGTGCGTCATGCTACGGGCGCGACCTTGCCCGCGGAACACCAGTCAACATGGGGGAAGCGGTCGGTATTATCGCCGCGCAGTCCATTGGCGAACCTGGCACGCAGTTGACAATGCGGACCTTCCATATCGGCGGTGCGGCTCAACGCGCTGAGCAGTCCAGCGTTGAAGCTTCGTTCGATGCGATGGTGAAGGTAAAAAACCGCAATGTGGTGATCGACCGGAACAATATGCCCATCGTTATGGCGCGTAATACACAGATCGTATTAGTTGACGATCAGAATCGTGAGCGAGCATCTTATCGAGTGCCATACGGCGCCAAACTGTTGGTGGACGATGGCAATGCCGTCGAACGTGGAGAGCGCCTTGCCGAATGGGATCCCTACACCCGACCAATTATCTCGGAAAAGGATGGGACTGCCAATTACATGGACTTGGTTGAAGGTGTGACATGGCGGGACATCCCCGACGAAGCCACCGGCCTGTCATATAAGACCGTTGTTGAGTGGAAACAGCAGTCAAGGGGTGCGGATCTCCGTCCGCGTATCACCTTGCGGGATAAGAAGGGTGAGGTTATTACGCTGGAATCTGGCGCTGAGGCCCGCTACTTTCTCTCGGTTGATGCAATTCTGTCTGTGGAAGCCGGCGAAGATGTCCATGCTGGTGATGTCCTTGCCCGGATCCCGCTCGAAGGATCCAAAACCCGCGATATAACGGGCGGTCTTCCGCGGGTTGCGGAACTATTCGAAGCCCGGAAACCGAAGGACTTCGCGATTATCACCGATACTGCGGGCCGTGTCGAATTTGGCAAAGATTATAAAAATAAACGCCGTCTTTTCGTACATCCAGAAGAAAAAAACGCCGAACCTATCGAATATTTGCTGCCCAAGGGCAAACCGGTCGCTGTGCAGGAGGGCGACATCGTCGAACGTGGTGACGCGCTAATGGACGGTAATCCGGTACCGCACGATATACTGCGGGTCATGGGTGTTGAGGCGCTGGCAAACTTCCTAATCGACGAAATACAGGAGGTTTACCGTCTCCAAGGCGTGAAGATCAACGATAAGCATATCGAAGTGATCGCTCGACAGATGCTTCAGAAGGTCGAGATAGCCGATCCGGGTGAGACTACCTTCTTGGCAGGGGAACTGGTTGATCGTCTGGAATTCGATGCAGTGAACCAAAAGGCGTTGGAAGAAGGTCTCAAACCTTGTGAGGCGCTCCCCGTATTGCAGGGTATAACGAAAGCATCACTGCAGACGCAGTCGTTTATTTCGGCAGCATCGTTTCAGGAAACCACGCGGGTTCTTACCGAAGCCGCGGTTTCCGGCAAGGTCGACAGCCTAATTGGTTTAAAGGAAAATGTTATAGTAGGACGCCTGATCCCCGCAGGTACCGGTGCGTTTATGAATAAAATGCGGGGCATTGCCGCCGCTCGAGACCGCGAAATAGCTGAACTTTCCCGGTTGGAAGAAGTTGTGCAAATAGCATCGACTGAGGAAAGTGAAGAACTGACAGAACCGGCAGAGTAAGACTGAAAATAAGTGTTAAAGAAGGTGAAAATACCCGGTTGACGGGGTGAGTGACCGACATTATATTCCGCGCCTCTTCGGGAGATGTGCGGCGTTGCCGGGCATTCGTTCGGGGCAAAACTGAATACAACCAGCGTGAGTCGTAAATCGGCTGGTCCGGTCGCGCGTCTGTCTTTTTGTGCGCGATTGGTTGGCCGATTTAAACGCTTACGCGCTGCTAATCGAGGAACGGACAGCGTGCCGACGATTAATCAATTGATTCGCAAGCCGCGCAAGTCGAAGCCAGCGCGCAACAAGGTCCCCGCGATGGAAGCATGCCCGCAAAAACGCGGTGTTTGTACGCGCGTCTACACGACAACACCGAAAAAGCCGAACTCAGCGCTGCGGAAGGTTGCGCGCGTGCGGCTTACGAACGGATTTGAAGTCACAAGCTATATTCCGGGTGAGGGTCATAACCTTCAGGAACACTCTGTTGTGATGATTCGAGGAGGTCGCGTGAAGGACTTGCCGGGCGTTCGCTATCACATCATACGCGGCACACTCGATACTCAGGGCGTTTCTGATCGCCGACAGCGTCGATCTAAATACGGCGCCAAACGGCCGAAGTAAGGGAGATTCTCGCGAATGCCTCGAAGACGCGCAGCAGAAAAACGGGAGGTTCTTCCCGACGCCAAGTTCGGTGATATCGTTCTGACGAAGTTTATTAACAATATCATGTACCACGGAAAGAAATCCGTGGCGGAGCGCATCGTATATGGTGCATTTGACACGATCGCTAAGCGATCTGGTCAGGACCCAGTTAAGATTTTTCATGATGCGCTCGAAAACGTTAAGCCAACAGTTGAAGTCCGCTCTCGTCGGGTTGGTGGTGCGACCTATCAGGTTCCGGTGGAGGTCCGCCCTGATCGTCGTCAGGCCCTTGCCATCCGTTGGATCATAGAAGCATCGCGTAACCGGCATGAGAACACTATGGCCGATCGGCTCTGCAGTGAACTACAGGATGCTGCCGAAAACCGCGGTACGGCCATAAAAAAACGTGAAGACACCCACCGCATGGCGGACGCTAATAAGGCGTTTGCTCATTATCGCTGGTAACCCGAGCGTCGTCTTAGCGGAGAGATCAGGAACAACGCAATGCCCCGTACAACGCCAATAGAGAGATACCGCAATATAGGCATTATGGCTCATATCGATGCCGGTAAAACGACGACGACGGAGCGGATTCTTTATTACACCGGCCGTTCCTATAAGATTGGTGAAGTCCACGAAGGCACGGCTACCATGGACTGGATGGAGCAAGAGCAGGAACGCGGAATAACAATCACTTCAGCCGCGACGACCTGTGAGTGGAACGATCACCGGATCAACATCATAGACACCCCCGGCCATGTGGATTTCACGATTGAGGTCGAACGCAGCCTGCGTGTCCTCGACGGCGCAGTAGCGGTGTTCGATTCCGTTGCCGGTGTGGAGCCGCAGTCTGAAACCGTGTGGCGTCAGGCCGATAAATACGGTGTTCCTCGTATCTGTTTTGTTAACAAGATGGATCGGACCGGTGCAGATTTTTATCGCTGCGTCGACATGATTGTCGACCGCCTCGGTGCGACCCCGGTTGTCACGCAGCTACCTCTCGGTGCGGAAGCCGAGTATCTTGGAGTGATCGATCTGGTGAAGAATCAGGCGATTGTCTGGAAAGATGAAAATCTCGGCGCTGAATTCGAGTATCAGGATATTCCGGCCGAATATGCCGAGAAGGCTGCAGACTACCGCAATCGTCTGATCGAGGCGGTTGTGGAATTTGACGATGATGCGATGGAAGCCTATCTGGAAGAAGGCACCGAGCCTTCGGAAGACGTTCTGAAAAAATGCATTCGCGCCGGTACGCTGGAGAATGCCATCGTCCCCGTACTTAATGGCACCGCGTTCAAGAACAAGGGCGTTCAGCCGTTGCTCGATGCAGTTGTCGATTTCATGCCCGGACCGACTGACGTTGCGGCTATCAAAGGTGTTTCCGAGGACGGTGAAACGGAAATCACACGGTCCAACCGCGACGACGAGCCATTTTCTGGGCTGGCGTTTAAGATCATGACTGACCCCTTCGTCGGTACGCTGACTTTCGTGCGCCTCTACTCAGGCATTCTTAACGCCGGCGACGGCATGATGAACACGGTCAAGAGTAATCGAGAACGGGTTGGCCGTATGCTTCTGATGCACGCGAATTCGCGAGAAGAAATCAAAGAAGCATACGCCGGTGATATTGTGGCGCTTGCGGGCCTCAAGAACGTGACTACGGGTGACACACTTTCTGATGCGGCGCATCCAGTCATTTTGGAGCGCATGGAATTTCCCGATCCCGTTATCGAGGTCGCGGTTGAGCCGAAGACGGCCGGAGACCAGGAAAAAATGGGCGTTGCGTTGTCGCGTCTGGCTCAGGAAGACCCTTCTTTCCGCGTCGCGTCCGACGAAGAAAGTGGCCAGACCATTATCAGCGGCATGGGCGAGCTGCATCTCGAAATTTTAGTTGACCGCATGAAGCGGGAATTCAAGGTCGAGGCCAATGTCGGCGCCCCTCAGGTAGCGTATCGTGAAACGATTTCTCAGACGATCAATACCGATTATACCCACAAGAAACAGACGGGGGGTTCCGGTCAGTTTGCGCGTATCAAGCTGACATTCGAGCCACTGGAGCCTGGCTCCGGGATAGAGTTCGAATCGACTGTCGTCGGCGGCAATGTACCTAAGGAGTATATCCCGGGTGTCCAAAAGGGCCTGATGGGTGCGTCAATGACCGGTGTCCTGGCGGGTTTTCCGATGACTGACATGAAGATGACGCTGACGGACGGCGACAGCCATGACGTCGATTCTTCCGTTATGGCGTTTGAAATCGCATCGCGTGCCGCATTCCGCGAAGGTGTGGCAAAAGCGGGGCCAAAACTTCTGGAACCAGTAATGCGGGTGGAAGTTGTTACGCCAGAAGAATACATGGGTGACATCATCGGCGATCTCAACAGTCGCCGAGGTAATGTTTCGGGGATGGATGCGCGTGGTAACGCTCGTGTTCTTAACGCGATGGTCCCGTTGGCGAATATGTTTGGTTATGTAAACAACTTGCGGTCGATGAGTCAGGGGCGTGCGCAGTTCACGATGCATTTCGATCATTACGAACAAGTGCCGCAGGGTGTCGCAGACGAAGTCCGCGAAAGCCTAGCCTGATCAACCTAGAAAAAAGTACAGATATTCAAAGGTAAAGACGAATGGCGAAAGAGAAGTTTGAACGTACCAAGCCGCACTGTAACGTTGGCACGATTGGTCACGTTGACCATGGTAAAACGTCGTTGACGGCAG
>JAYYZV010000115.1:0-8010 GCA_036339975.1 Pseudomonadota bacterium
CGAAACCGGGAGGACCTTATCATGGCCACCCGAGCGCTGGACCGGGTGTTATTGTGGAACCGCTATGTCGTCACGCAATGGTACAAGGGCGTACACAACGTCGCGTACTGGAACAAGTTCAACCGTCCAATTACGCAACCCATTTTCGATCTGGGTGTGATAGACACATGGTGGTACGACGCGGAAAAGGCGGCGATGATTGAGGAAGGCATCGCCCCAGCGCCGCCGCCGGGCGCGATGCCACCGCCGAGCGCAAACTGAGAGACGTCAGACCAACCAATGATTTCCTACATTGTCCGACGCCTGCTGCTGATCATCCCGACCCTAATCGGAATTATGATCATCAACTTTTCCATCGTCCAATTAGCACCCGGTGGGCCAATCGAACAGATTATCGCAGAGGTCACTGGTACTGACGCCGGTACTACTGGGCGCATGAGCGGCACCGGGTCGGAGGTGTCTGGCTCCACAACACAGGGTACCGCTGGTAATAACACCAACAATAGCGGCTATCGCGGGGCTCAAGGCCTGGACCCCGAGTTTATCAAAGAGCTGGAAAAACAATTTGGTTTCGACAAACCAATGGACGAACGCTTCATCAACATGATGGGAAATTTCATCATGTTCGATTTCGGCACTAGCTTTTTCCGCGACGAGGAAGTGATCGACCTCGTGCTGGAGAAGATGCCGGTGTCAATATCGCTCGGACTTTGGACCACACTGATCGTATATCTGGTCTGTATCCCGTTGGGCATTCGCAAGGCGGTAATGGACGGCAGCCGTTTCGACGTCTGGACGACCACTCTTCTGACTATCGGTTTCGCAATTCCATCTTTCGTAATGGCGATCCTGCTGATTGTTGTGTTCGCAGGCGGTAGTTTCCTCGATATTTTCCCGCTGCGCGGCCTAGTATCTGAAGACTTCGACCAGTTATCGTTAGGCGGACAGATTTTCGATTATCTGTGGCATCTGGTGCTTCCGGTCACCGCACTGGTCCTAGGCGGGTTTCTGTCGCTAACGATGCTAACCAAGAACTCATATCTTGATCAGATCAATATGCTTTACGTCCAGACAGCGCGGGCGAAAGGCCTCAGCGAAAATCGCGTGATGTACGGCCATGTTTTTCGAAACGCCATGTTGATCGTGATAGCGGGCTTCCCAGGCGCTTTCGTCGGAATCCTGTTCACCGGCGCAATGCTGATCGAGATCATTTTTTCGCTCGATGGGCTCGGTCTACTTGGTTTCGAAGCGGCAATTAAACGTGACTATCCTATCATGTTCGCGACAGTCTATTTTTTTACTCTCCTGGGACTGATCATGAACCTGATCGGTGATCTCATGTACACCATCATCGACCCACGTATTGATTTTGAGGGCCGTCATGTCTGATGCAGCAGCCTTTGGTAGGTCGTCTGGAGAGATCGCGGTGCCGATGAGAAAATGGACGTTGTTCGGTTTCCGAATTTCACCACTGAACGCACGCCGTATACAAAACTTCAATCGGAATCGGCGGGGTAGCTGGTCATTGTGGATCTTTCTGGCCCTATTTCTAGGGACATTGCCGGCGGAATTCGTCGCTAACGACCGTCCGCTAGTCATATGGTACCAAGGATCAATTTATACACCGGTTTTTCAGACATATCCGGAAACCGTTTTCGGTGGAGATTTCGAAACCGAGGCCGAATACCGAGAATCAGATGTGCAGGACCTTATTACCGACAATGGCGGCTGGATGATTTGGCCGCTCATCGAATACAGCTACAACACTGTAAATCTGAATCTACAAGTTCCAGCGCCGGCGCCGCCGTCAGTGGACAACGTGCTTGGTACCGATGACCAAGGCCGTGACGTGCTTGCTAGGGTGATATACGGGTTCCGGATATCCGTTTTGTTTGGCCTCATCCTGACCATATTAGGATCTATCATAGGTATCGTCGCCGGGGCGTTCCAAGGCTTCTTCGGCGGGCTTCTGGATCTTTTGTTCCAGCGTTTTATCGAGATTTGGGGTGGCCTGCCGCAACTGTATATCTTGATAATCCTATCAAGCGTAATCATTCCGGGCTTCTGGACGCTTTTGCTGATTCTTCTGCTCTTTGGATGGACCTCACTGGTCGGCGTGGTTCGCGCAGAATTTCTGCGCGCACGAAATTTCGAATTTGTTAAGGCCGCACGGGCACTGGGCGTGGGTAATGTTACAATTATGTTCCGCCATGTTTTGCCCAACGCACTAGTCGCGACGTTAACCTTCCTACCACTGATCCTGACCGGATCGATCACAAGCCTGACGGCACTCGATTTTCTGGGTCTTGGCTTGCCACCGGGATCGCCTTCACTTGGAGAACTTTTGCAACAGGGAAAAACCAACCTACAGGCACCATGGCTCGGACTGACATCAACCATCGCTATATCCCTGATGCTGATTTTGTTGATTTTCGTTGGTGAGGCAGTGCGCGACGCGTTTGATCCGAGAAAGACCCTTAATGAATAACGCGACAAAGATGGAGCCCCTGATCCGCGTCAAAGACCTGTCGGTGTCGTTTAGCGGCGGCGACATGGAATTTCGGGCAGTCAAAAACGTCTCATTCGAAATCGGGCAAAGTGAAACTCTGGCGCTTGTAGGTGGGTCAGGCTCGGGCAAGTCGGTCACCGCGCTGTCGATCATGCGCCTGCTACCCTACTCGGCGGCGCTTCATCATTCGGGCTCGATCAGTTTCCTCGGTGAAGAACTTATCGACGCGGCGCCGTCGCGCATGCAACACGTCCGCGGAAACCGGATCGCTATCATTTTTCAGGAACCGCTAACGTCACTTAATCCTTTACATACGATCGAGAAACAGATCGGAGAAATTCTCCTTATACACAAAAAAATGGGCAAGAATGAAGCGCGACCACGAATCATCGAACTGCTAACCGAGGTCGGCTTGCCGGACGTGGAGGAACGGCTTTCCGCGTATCCGCATCAGTTATCGGGAGGCCAGCGTCAGCGCGTAATGATTGCCATGGCGCTAGCTAACGATCCCGAACTGCTGATCGCGGACGAGCCAACAACTGCATTAGACGTCACCATTCAAGCCCAGATCCTAGCTCTGCTAAAAGAAATTCAGCAGAGGCGGGGCATGTCGATCCTATTGATTACACACGATCTCGGCATCGTTCGTAAGATCGCACATCAGGTTTGCGTTATGAAGGCCGGCGAGATCGTCGATACTGGCGAAACCACTTCTCTTTTTGATAACCCGCAGCACGAATACACCCGACACCTCTTGGCGTCCGAGCCCAAGGGAAACCCATTGCGGGCGGGGAACGATGCAAGACCAGTCATTGAAGCGGACAATCTTCGCGTCTGGTTTCCTATAAAAAAAGGCCTTTTGAGACGCACGGTAGGCCACGTCAAGGCGGTTGACGGCATCGATATTAATGTTTGCGAAGGACACACGGTCGGCGTTGTAGGTGAATCCGGATCGGGTAAGACGACCTTAGCGATGGGTCTGCTGCGTTTAGAACGCAGCAACGGCGTGATTAGGTTCAACGGGGAACGCATCGACACATACGATTTTAGAGAGATGCGACCACTGCGTAAGGAAATGCAGGTAGTATTCCAAGACCCATTCTCATCTCTTTCGCCGCGTTTATCGATTGGCCAGATCATTGAAGAAGGCCTGCGTCTCCACAATCTGGCGGGTCACAACTACGACGCTCGTCGCGAAGAAATTGCAACAGCATTGACCGAAGTTGGCCTATTGCCTGAAGTACAAGACCGATATCCGCACGAATTTTCCGGTGGACAGCGGCAGCGGATTGCCATTGCGCGGGCCATCGTCCTTAAACCAAAACTCATCGTCCTAGACGAGCCCACCTCGGCCCTCGATATGTCGGTTCAGTCACAAATCGTTGACCTACTACGAGACCTGCAGAACCGGCACAACCTCGCCTATCTATTTATCAGCCACGACCTGAAGGTGGTTCGCGCACTTGCCGATGAACTGATCGTAATGAAGAACGGCAAGGTAGTCGAACAGGGGCCGGCAGCACACATTTTCGACAACCCGGCCAAGGGATACACCCAAGCGCTGATGGCGGCAGCTTTCAATACAGAGCCCTTGAACATCGACGCCATCAGCACCTAATCGCGGCGAACATAGCCTGCAGAAGGTGTCTTCCCTCCCAACCAAATTGCGGGATCATTCACCATCTCTTCCTTACCGGCGCACGGATAGAAGCCCATTCTTGGGGAAAGCTATAGGATCATAACCCGCCGTCGCTCGCCTGCGGCATACCGGCTTCAAAGGGCGTGGGGCTTTCCAGTTCGCGGCCAGCTTCGGATACTTGGGCGGCAAATTCCGACAAAAATACAGCGCCTCTTGCGGTCCGCTCCACTTGGACACTGCGGCGATCATAGTCATCCCGGCGGCGGCGGATGTAACCCAGCTGACCCAACCGGTCGAGTGCGCGGGATATTGCTGGTTTGGAGATATTCAGAGATTCCGATAACTCACGCACTGTATGCGGCAACTTAACGGTATAAACCGTGAGTAGGATTGACATCTGTCGGGCTGAGAGATCGGGTCCGTCACCCCGTACGCTGGCGGAAAGCGCATCGCGCCATAATGTAAGGGCATCTTCCTGACTGAGGTATATAGGCATTTTACTCGGACCGTCATCCCCGGCGCTTCGCACCGTCGTTTCATTTCGAACACTATTGAGTCTACCACGAATCAAACACCGCTTGACCATCGACAGGCGATGCCGGCAAAGAGTATCTCAAATGAGAATCCGGAGACCCGACCATGACTATGAAACTATTGTTACGCGGCCCCTCACCATTCGGACGCAAATGTACCTTTGCCCTCCAACACCTCGAGCTTTCGGACCAAATCCGCGTCGGCAATCCGGAAAACGAAGAACACATCCGTACCCTCAACCCGCTGGCGAAAGTACCAACCCTGACACGTGACGACGGCGAAGCGCTATTCGACAGCCGGGTGATTCTAGAATTTTTTGACCATCTGGCGGGTGGTGGAAAAATCATCCCGGTTGAAGCAACCGCCCGGTTCAAATCCCTCAGACTGGCGGCGATGGCCGATGGAATCCTGGAAGCCGCTTTGCTGATTACGTACGAGGGTCGCTACCGCCCAGACCAAGACCCCTATGAACCATGGCTCGATTTCCAACGCGGCAAGATTCAAAGGTCTCTGACGGCAATTTCGGGCGGCGGACCCGGGATCGATCCGCCTATGGTCGATGGGATCGGGCTGGCTTGTGCGCTGGAATACATGGACTTCCGAGAGCAATACGATTGGCGCCCTGAATTTCCGGTCCTCATCAGTTGGCTGGATGACTTCAATGCGGCTAATCCTACATTTGCCGCAAGCCGCCCGTCGGCCTAAAAAGCGCGGCGTATTTATAGCGCTTCCGCAAACTCACGGAGTATTAGAGAGCGGATATTGTGCAATTGGCAAATAACTGGAGCCCTTTCGCCCAATACGGCTTTCGTACAAAATAAAATCAAAAACTTCAAAGGCAGGCGCAAAAAACGCGCCATTCGTTTCCAGCCATCTGGGCACACGGCTGTACCGCGCGCCTTTGAGCCAGCCAATGGTGATGTGTGGAGTGTATTTACGGCCCTCGGGCGGTAAACCGGCACGGATAAGCGCCCGATTTATTTGATCGTGTAAGGCTACTAATTCAGCTGAATCTTTTACGCCGACCCACACCGCTCTCGGACGTCCGCGGCTTTCAAAGTGCCCTGCTCCGACCAAGGTCACGGAAAACGGTTCGGCGCGTACCGCGCCGAGAGCATAAACGATTTCGTCTGCCACCGGCTCAGACACCTCGCCGATATACCGCAATGTAATATGCAAATTTTCCAGACCAACCCAGCGCGCTCCATCGATACCGCCGCCAAGTGCCGCTAAACGCGCGCGCAGATCATCGGGCAGTGACAGGGCAGCAAACACGCGGATCATATGCAGGCAAAATTTTTTGCGCAGACAGACTTACCACAACCCTCCAACCCCCACGCCGCAGACTGGCAGAAAAAAGAAAAGCTAATCTGACCGAGGACATCCGGAACTATCATCTTATTTCTGCTTTTGCCCTCTCATGGGAAACACCGAAGCTATCTCGAACGATGCGGCAACCTACTACCCAATTAGCGTCAGTACGCCAGTGTACCCATAAAGACGGTTTTTCGAAATTTCTCCATTAGCGAAAAAACCTACCAAGGGCACATCTTTACCCAGCGCGTCCTGAACGACTTTAAGCTCCCTCGAGTCAGGGCCGAAGAGATTAGGGCCGCGGGCAACACAGGAATAATACAATGCCGCTTTAGTCACGCCGGACGACCGGGAAGTAACGTCGGCGAGCATACGCTCTAGATCCTCCAGCGCCGAAGGGCCATCTCGGCGAACAAACATGATCCGGTCGCCACGCGAAACCCGTTCCCCGATTGCGAAAAGTTTATTGTTTGGATCTATACCGACCACGTTACGCACTAGGTAGTCTCCGCTGTCGTCGCCGGAAACCGGCAACGCTACGTGAATGTACCCGCCGACCCGTTCAAGTTTTCGTGCTAGAATCTCACCGATGTCTTCCTTGAAAACATCCAGCGCCGGTCTTCCATCCAACTCGAACAGGATGTTGTCTTTCGACCGAGTGACATCGTGGATCTCTCCAACCGGCGAGCAACCCTGACTGAGCCCGGTCGTGAGCCCTACATCGCCCGAAAACAAAACCCCGGAAACCCCACCTTCGGTTGGTTCGTCAGCAATCTGGGCCTGTTTGCCGCGTGATGCAGTCAGCCCACCTACGAGGAATGCCTCGGTATCGTCGGTTATTGAGTCCAAAATGTCGCCGACATAGGCATTGCGCGGATCGGCATGCACTACTCCCAGAAAGGGGGTTTTTCGCGCTACCCAATCCATTATATCCGCAGGCAACGGATCTCCAGGCGTATCGATTGTAGGCATAACCCGAAAATCGTCTTCATCCAACACCCCGATCATCGCCACCATCGCCGGAGTATCAAAATACTCCCTACCACCCACCATAACTCCAAAGCCTATCGTACCAACCCAGTGATCGACCCCAGATTTTTGACGCAGCCGTTCAGCAATCAAGGGAAAGTCCTCATCCATCGTATCGGTGACATAGAGGAAGCCGAGATTCGCGCCCGTCGGGATAGTACCGATCTGGTCGAGGCACGACGCAGTAAGCGTTTCCCAGTCGGCATCGGATGCATGACCGAGCCGGAAGGTGTCGGTGGCTGTATCCATGAACTATTCCTTTCCGTCTAGAAATTTTAGTACGGAGGGCAACATACGCTCGACAATTATGGCCACCCCCTTTTCGTTAGGATGCATGCCGTCTTTTTGGTTCAGCCCCCGCTCTGCAGCAACACCGTCCAGAAAGAATGGATAAAGCATTATTCCGTATTTACGGGCCAGATCAGTATAGAGCGTGCGGAAAGCCTCTGCGTACATTTTACCGAGGTTGGGAGCAGCGTACATACCTGCGAGCATCACTTTAATGCCGCGGGCCCTTAGCCGGACAATAATAGTTTCGAGATTTTTACGGGTCACCTCAGGATCCAAGGCACGCAGCATATCGTTAGCCCCCAATTCGACCAAGACATGGGTGGGGTCCGATGCAAGCGCCCAGTTGAGACGCGCCAGCCCACCCGCCGTAGTGTCTCCGGAAACTCCGGCATTGATCACAGTGACGGCCGTGCCTCTAGCCCGTATCGCCGTCTCCAAAAGAACTGGAAATGCCTGATCCTGAGGCAGACCGTAGCCCGCGGTTAGGCTGTCACCCAGAACCACCAAGCGCGGGGCAGCGCTAGCTTGTGATACCGCTCCAACAATTAGGCCCGCAAAACCAGCAGCAATCCAACGTTTGAGAACCCCCGTAAATAGATTATATCGTGGGTATTTTAGAATCCTGATTAAACACCCCACGGAAAATATGAGAGACGATAGCGATAATAAGGAAACCATGGTTCTCCTCGAGGAT
>JAYYZV010000116.1:0-10478 GCA_036339975.1 Pseudomonadota bacterium
TGGTCGCAGAATAGTCAGAGGCCCCGTTTCCGATTGCCCGTAATGATTGGTGAAATCGCATAGGGGTAAGGCCGCTCTGCAAGAAGTAATGAGACCCTCTGATGCCATCGCCCCGCCGGCGCCTATGTTCTTGAGCGAGCGCAGTCGCCTAGCATCAAATTCGGGGGCATCGATCAGATCGCGCACTTGCACCGGCACCATGAATACAGACGAGATATTTTGTCTTTCAACCTCATCGATGAAGTTTGCGGGATCCCATTTGCGAAACATCACCGACGTGCAGCCCGCGAGGACCGTCGACTGGTACCAAATCATCAGGCCTACCGCATGGAACATTGGTGTGAGGATACCGGTAACATCCTGTCCGGTGACCCGATGTTCAATCGCTGTTGTCCAGGCGGAAACGAAGCGTGCGTTATGGCTGACGACGGCCCCCTTGGGCTCGCCCGTGGTTCCCCCAGTAAATGTCATCGCAACGGGCTTAGCGGGATCGATTTCCACTTTAGGATGAATGTCGGGGAAGTCCGAGATGGACTCTTCAAAGTCCCGTCCCACCACTATCAGACGCTCCACGGTGGTCAGCTCGTCGAGGATATTATCGATCTTGTCGATAATCGTAGCGTCGACGACCAGGATACGAGGGCGTGTCCGTTCGACGATGCGGGCAATTTCGGGACCAGCATACATGGGGGAAATATGTACCAGCACGCTGCCCGCTCTCGCATTGCCGAAATGGACGATGCCGTATTCAGGCGAGTTGAACAGGGCGGCGGCGACCCGGTCGCCTTTCTTGATACCGGCGTCGAGTAGAAGATGAGCAAATCGATTGGCGTTTTCATCGTAGGTGGCAAAATCCATGCGGAAATCACCCGCTATGATTGCGGTCTTGCGTGGATCTCGCTGTGCCGATAGCCGAAGAATTTCCCCCAGTTGCACCGAGTGGCTCCGTCCCAAATTACTGATTGCCCAGCACTATGCCGCCGCCGCTGTTTTACGTCCATATTGCCGTTGGACCTGACTGGTCTGCGGCGGTAGCTTTTTAAACAGGTTTGCGCGAATACTGGAGCACGATCCGGATCGTTAAAGGAAGAGACGCTGTCGTATGCGGCGATACTTAAATTAAAAAGGAGATCAATATGCCATCGAACGCGCGTTGGGAAACACTGACCGTTGGCGGGGCGGATATGGAAGTATTTATCGACGAGCCGTCCCATCCCGGCCCACATCCCGCCATCGTCGTTGCCCATCATCGTGCTGGCAATGATGCAGCTACGACGCGGTTCGTTCAAGACCTCGCTGGCAATGGCTACGTCGCAGCTACGCCGCATCTGCATCACCGCCGACCCACCGGTGAAGACACCAAGGAGTCCATCAAGAACCTCGACGACAATCAAATTTTGGCCGATCTGAACGCCACGGTCACCCTACTGCAGGGACTGGTATCGGTCGATAGAAGCCGTATTGGTATTGCCGGCCACTGTATGGGCGGACGGGTTTCCTTTCTGGGCGCTGCTGAGATTGATGCCTTCAAGTGCAACGTCGCCTATTACAGCGGCAATATGTTTAAGGTACTAGGATCCGGCGATGTGCCGCCCTTTGATAAACTCGAAAAGCTGCGCGGGCCGACCTTAGGGTTCTTTGGCAATGAAGATGAAAACCCGTCACCCGCGGACGTGGATACCATCCATACGCGCCTTACAGAACTCGGTATCGATCACGAGTTTCATCGTTATGATGGCTGTGGACACGCATTCCAGAACTTTCATAACCCGCAAGGTTACCGTGCCGCTGCGACGGCGGATTCTATGGCAAAGATGTTCAAATGGCTGGATAGGAATCTGTAAGACAGCGGTGAGGTTATTTCGTACACCCAAAAACACAACATACGATCAATTATCTCTGGGATCTAACCCGCGCCGCAGGTGCCGCCGCCTAGGACACAGAACTTAGCGCAGTGAGGGTGGTTAAGCGGCACGTCGGCAGCTGCGTCGGCCAATGTTTCACCCATCTTGAAGCGCTTGTCGTAAGGTAGCAATGTGCAAGGCACGACCACCGGCTTGTCGGCACCTCGGTATTTAACAACCATCCGCGATGACGCACACATCATTGAATCGGGCGAGACGTTCAAAATGGCCCAGCAGGCGGTAGTTATTTCCGGAACGTCAGCCATTTCTTCCATTTCTGGGAACAAACAAAGGTCAAAAGGATCATGCGGGTTTAAAGCGATTCCGAGGTCTTCAAAGAGGCGTCCGTAGCCGGCGCGCAAGGTTTCTTCATCCTCGTCCCAGATGGTGCGGCCAGCGACTTTGAGTGTAAAATCGTTATTAGACAGCCAAACGAGTCCGGCGATCGCTGGGCTCCACGATCGGTTTCCTCGTTCCTTTTCGTGATGTAGACGATCGTAGTGATCAATGGATACCCTGAGCACTAGTTTGTCACGATATGTTTCGCGCAGGCGTAGCAGTCCGTTCTGCATTTTTGCCATCGGCCGCATCGCGTTAGTAAGCACCACGGCGCGGAACCCGCGTGATAGCGTCGCGTCTAGGATGTTGATGATATCGGGGTTCATGAAGGGCTCGCCCCCGGTGAAGCCAATTTCCTCCGTACCGAGACCATTGGCCGCGATCTCGTCCAAATAGGTGATGACTTCCGCCGAAGTAATATAGACTAACCGGTCGTTAGTCGGGCTTGATTCTATATAGCAGTTGGCGCAGTTCAGGTTGCAGAGCGTTCCGGTATTGATCCATAGCGTTTGCAGAAACCGCAGTGATACCGATGCGCGCTTCTCGCCGGCAGCGGTAGTTAGCGGATCGCAAAACTTCGACGAATCGAGCCGGGCTACCTTGCTGTTCTCCGCAATATTCATTTATTTCCAGTTCCTAACGGCGGAAAAAACACCTATGCCTATCATATAGTTCGCAACCTGCGCCAACCCGATTAACCGCTGATCATACTATTTGTGCCCAGATAAGGTATGTTGTCGGGCAGTTAATGCTATTAAAGGCGACAAACACCCAGAAGGCAGAGAGCTAGAGGCTTTCTAACACCCTGATACTGGCAGCTAGTTGACAGCTTAATCAGTGCCATTGCTTTGGGCTGTGATGCTGGCGAAAGTTAATTGTTGGAGTATGGTTTGAGGGCATGGGCGACTTTTCCGGTCGCAGGGAAGTGTGTTGTTGCCATAAACGCGTTACCCTCCATGGAAGCATATGGGGAGAGAACATGTACATCGATATCTATACCCACATATTTCCTGCGGATTTCTTCAAGCGTATGGGCGAAATCGCGCCGTCGCTAGGTAACATTGGAAAGCGTATGCAGTCGGTTGCCGCCGTTCATGATCTCGACGTGCGGTTCCAAGAGATGGACCCTTTCGGCGATTACCGCCAAATTATCTCGCTTCCCAACCCGCCGTTGGAGGATGTCACAACACCGAAGCAGGGGTTTGAGCTGGCACGAATCGGTAACGATACCATGGCGGAATTGGTGGAAAACAACCGCGATCGTTTTCCCGGTTTCGTTGCGGCGCTTGCTATGCACTCGATGGATGAAACGATGGAAGAACTGCATCGCGCTGTACGCGACCTCGGCGCAGTTGGCGTGCAGATCTTTACTAATGTTGGCGGTCGCCCACTAGATCACCCGGATTTCGAGCCTGTCTTTGCAGCAATGGCGGAATACGATTTGCCGATTTGGATGCATCCTGCGCGCACCTCCGATATGACCGACTACATGGCAGAGGAAAAATCACGGTACGAGATTTGGTGGGCGCTTGGGTGGCCATACGAAACCTCCGTCGCGATGGTGCGTCTTGTGTTGTGGGGTCTTTTTGACCGCTACCCCAAAATCAAAATTCTTACCCATCACTTGGGCGGCATGATACCTTATTTTGAAGAACGGGTGGGTGCGGGGCTGGCTGTGCTTGGCGCACGCACTGCGGACGAGGATTATTCTGAGGTGCTTTCTTCGCTGAAACGCCCGCATGGCGAGTACTTTAAAATGTTCTATGGTGATACCGCCATGTTTGGTTCGTCCACTGCTTTCCCGACCGGGATCGACTATTTTGGCTCCGAACATGTCGTGTTTTCGACTGACGCGCCGTTCGCGCCGGTGGCGGAAACGTTTGAGTCGTTGAAACGGATGGAACTGGAAGCCGACATACAGGCAAAAATATATAAAGAAAATGCTGAAAAACTGATGAATAGGTCGTTCGATTGACCAAAGTGTAATTCGCCCCACCCTTTTGGAAACACTGCCAGATTCGTCTAGGCTGTATCCATAATTAGGAGATTCGATCATGAGCACTAATATGATCACCGGTTCTTTTGTTGCGCTGATTACACCGATGAATGCAGACGGGACCGTGGACTTCAAGGGGTTCCAGGACCTGATCCAGTTTCATGAGGCAAATGAAACCTCCGCAATTTTATTCATGGGTTCGACGGGCGAGGTTTCGATGCTTGCACCCGAAGAACGCCATGCCATTGTGCGCGAAACTATGAAGTTCCGCAGCGGTAAGATGCTTTTCTATTACGGTTGTACTGGGACTACGACTGAAGGAACGATTGGTTACATCCAGCAGGCAGCTGCGGAGGGTGCAGACGGTGCCATAATTGCCGCGCCTGCATACATCTGTGCTTCAAACGCAGACATTGTTCAGTTCTGTCTCGATGTCGCCGATGCGTCACCTATTCCTTTGGGCTTCTACAACAACCCGCCGCGGGTTGGTACTGACCTCCAAGTCGAGGATCTGCTTCACATCGCAGAGCATCCTCGCTTCACGGTTCTGAAGGAATCCACCACCCGGGTGGGCCAAGTCGCGCAGGTCTGTGCGGCCAAACCGGAGATGTCGCTGATGTGCTGCTGTTCCCCCAATCTGGGTCTTGTCGTTCCGATGATGGCTTTGGGCGGCCACGGTACTGCCAACATGACTGGTAACATAATTCCGGCCGAGATGGCTGTGGTCTCCACGCCATGGGTAACCGGAGACGACGCTTTTGCTTGCCGCGAAGCTTGGCTACATAACTTACCGATGCTGCATTTTGCGTATTCTTCTATTAATCCCGTGTCGGTCAAAAGCCTGATGCGGGCGGTAGGCCTTCCTGCGGGCCCGCTACGCAAACCGTTGCAACCTCTCCGGCCGGCGGCTCTAACGAAAGGCCTCGATATATGTCGAGACTTGGAGCTAGATAAGAAATACGGATACCGCCTCGACGAAGCTACGGCAATTGCGGCGGAGTAGTCTTCAAATCATGCGCTCGATATTCCTCGGGTATGGAGGGTAACAGTTTAATCAGGAAACTTGATTTGCGCGCGACCTCAAGACTATTCCTGCACCTGCACGGTCTCATATTTTTCCGGCAGGGTAAGTTCAAGTAACTCGTAATCTTCCGAATAATACAGTACGTTATGCTTGATGCCGGGTGGCTGAATCCAGCAGTCGCCTTCCTCGAACTCGACCTCGCCCTCGCCCTCAAACCAAATGCGCGAGCGGCCCTTAAGAACCATCACCATCTGAAAATCTACCTCGTGGTAGTGCAAACCACTCCCGCCCTCTGGGCATGGCTTGGTGGTACGGATGATGTGGGCGTGCACCTTTCCCTCGGTCGTAGCGCCGATCCCGAGGTCTCGATACTCCCGGTAAACTCGGAGGCCTCCACTGACGAATGGATTATCCCTCGCACGATTGACCATGAATTTCGAATATATTTTGCTATCCGACATTTAATATTTCCGCCCATGTGAATTTTCGTAATAGTGTGACAACCATCAACGCAGCGCAAATCCCGTTATCGAAAACAGGAGTGATCCCTTGACCTCGTTTACCCACGTCGGAATGCCTGGCCGCGTTATTCACGGTGCAGGGCGTGTTTCGGACCTTGCCGACGAGGTGGCGGCGCTTGGCGGAATACGGGTGATGTTCTGTTGTACTAAAAGCCGTGTATCCGAGGTCGAGAAACTGGCGGATACCCTAGGTGATCGCTTCGTGGGTATCTGTGACGCCGCCCAAGTTTTTGTGCCGCTGACGGCCGTAGAACTGGGACGAGAAATGGCACAAAGGCTCAAAGCAGATTGCTTGGTGTCCTATGGCGGTGGCACGGCGGTAGGGCTCGCAAAGGCCATCGCCCTAGAACAGGGGCAGCCAATTCTTTGTATCGTCACCACCTACTCCGGATCAGAAACCACAGCGCTCCAGGGAATCATCGGCCATGACGGGGTACGCAAAAATTACCGAAATATTCGGATGCTACCGCGTACCCTGATCTACGATCCCGAGTTGATGCTTGATGTTCCACTCGACGTGTCGATTGCCAGCGGGTTCAATTCAATTTCTCACGCGGTCAGCTCTTACCTCGGTGAAGATGCGAATCCAGTCGCTAATATGTTCTCGGAGAACGGTATTCGGATGATGTCGTCAGCTCTGGTGAAACTGGCCCAGAATCCGCACGATATTACTGCAAGGTCCGCGGCGATGCAGGGGGCATGGTTGTGCGGTGCGACACTAATGTCTTCGGGCACCACAATCCATCACAAGATCGCGCACACACTGGGTGGCGGCTTTGATTTGCCCCACGGCCCGACTCATGCGGTCGTTCTTCCTCATTCGACCAGCTATAACCGAAATGCCGCGCCGGATGCGATGGCGGGAATTGCCCGTGCATTAGATGTGACTCCCGATGATGCGCCACGCGCCCTTTTTGAACTACTCGGTAAAAGCGGTGCGGCTGATTGCCTGAAAGACCTCGGTCTGCCCGAAGGTGCCCTAGACGAAGCTGCCGACAGGATCATGATCGACCGCTACTTCAATCCGCGGGACTATGATCGTGATGCCATACGTGAGCTCCTACAGGATGCTTGGGAGGGCCGCCCGCCAAGCGGGGTGTGAAGTTTACGTGGCTTTGAGGCAGATCTCATGATCGGTATCCAAAATTCGATGGTTATAATTTTGAGAAAATAGGAATCTCTCAACCAACGTGTTTCAGGGGATAACAGGCAGTGTTTTGGGGAAAAAAAGAATAACTTTTTGCTTCAGAGGTCTCTGCTCCATAGACAGAGAATGCGGTCCAAATTACTTTGCCACTTGCACTGTCCCTGACTTGCTCGACCAGATATCCATCACCGTGTCGCTCGCTGGAACCTCACCGAAAATAAGGTCTACCGATGTGATAGTAGCTTCATGCAGGGCTAGGTTGGCGGAACCCACACAGTCGGGCGGCATGACGATGTAATAGCCATGGAAGAACGCTTCGCGCAAAGTGCTGTCGACACAGACATTAGTGGCGACGCCGGTCATCACAAGGGATTTTATGCCGCGGCGGCGAAGGATGTCGTCCAGCTGAGTGTTGTGGAACGCAGAGTAGCAGTGCTTCTCTACGATCTGTTCACCGTCTTGCGGCCCTATCTCGTAGAACTCTGCGCCCCAGGAATTGGACGCGCAGCACACTGCGCCCTTACCTTTCATCAGCAACTTCGAAAGCATCGGTGCGGGTAGCAGCTCGTGGTCATAAATCGCCTTGATCCAGACGATTTCGCAACCCGCGGCGCGCCCTGCACTCACCAGTTGACCAATCCGTTCTGCAAGTGGTTTGTTGCCGCTCATATCCGCACCCTGCGTCGTGTGGATATAGCCATTCTCGGCACAGAAATCGTTTTGCATGTCGACTACTATAATAGCGGTATGGACGGGATTGAGGATCTCCTCCAGGCCATTAATTAGCCCCTTTTCTTCGATCGCGGATTGTTCAGACATCTTTGGGTTCCCTCTGCATTTCCCAGTAGACACAACCCATACCACAACGTAATTCGACGGCGGGCTCGTAACAGGCGGTTATAGCCTTGCGGTCACCTACCATGGCCATGGCGCTGATCCAGGCTATAAGTTCCGACGTGCCTCCGTCACCGGCGGCGCTCATTCTCGCGGGCGTACATTCGCGCAACACCTTTTCGGGATTGCCTTCTTCGAGGAGGCCGAGAAACCAGCGGTCAAATTCTTCGTCAACGTCAAAATATTTTGGACCGCCCGGATCGTGGCTGAGACCGCCGGTGCCCATAAACGCGACTCGCATATTGGCTGGCAGGTCGTCCTCTATAATCTTTTGTACCGCCCGACCGAATTCGAAGCAGAGCCGCGGCGCCGGTATCGGTGGAACGATACAGTTCATATGGATAGGTACAAGCGGTATATCGTAATACGGCGTTAAGTATTTTAAAGGTACCGACCAATTGTCGTCGAATAGCAATTCGCTCTTTGAAATGATGTCAAAGCCGCATCCGGACAGACCGTCGAACAGCAGTTGCGCTGCCGGTGAATTGCCCCTGACTGAATAGGGATCGACGTTAACCCGGTCCCGGAACCACTCTGCTGGGCCAGTCCAGTTGTCGGCAGTTCCGATACAGAAATCATGGGTATCGTCGACCGGCATGTTGAGAACGTGATCGTTGGCAAGGCCGATAATCAGGTCTGGTTTTGTCGCACGTAGCTTTTCGCCAAGTAGGTTGAAACCTTCGGTCAAGGATTTCTGCTCCTGTTCCGAGGCCCGGTCTAACCAGCCTGTCATGCCTGGCGCATGACTTAGCCCAGTGACGAAGGAAAGCTCTGCCATTATCTGGTTTTTCCCTCTCCGTTCACGACGCTTTTGCCGTAGGCCTGCGCAGAGGGAGAATTGTTATGGTTATAGGCGCCGCCATGGAACAGGCGTGATACCTGGGGTAGGAAATAGGGGTGCACCCCCAATTCTCCCAACTTCTTGATATCTAGATCGCGAAACGCTTGTCGTTCTTCGTTGCTCAGCTGATAGCTCTCCATGATAGTTTCGAAGTTGTCGGCGAAATCGGTGTAGAGTGTGGGGTCACGCCGCACGTCAAAAATCATCTGGTTTGCGGCTAACTCCTTTTTGGTGTCTGTAATCCCCATGGGTATATCTCCCCGTTTGATTCTCCGATGATAACAAGGTCAACGGTCCGGTAAAGTCGAATACCTTGTTAGTTAATCCGGCATAGGGGTTCGATCTCTTTCCCGAATTGGCCGATGATGATGGTTGGAGAATTTGGGAAAGGTGTAGATGGAGAAAACAGGCCAATATTTCGCACCTAAAGAAAAGTGGACCTATTTCCTAACTGTGTTGACTTGTCCGTTTTATAGCGGCAAGCCGATAAAAATACATATTTTCATTCGATGACGTCACCCATTTCAAAAAGAGAGCGTTTATGACTGCCACAAAAAATACCATGAGCGGCGGCGAGGCCATCGTTGATGCGCTGGTGCGCAACGGCGTCGATACTGCGTTCGGTATTCCTGGTGTTCAACTCGACCCCCTGTTTGCGGCGCTGCACGATGCGCAAAACCAGATCCGGATCCTTCACACGCGCCACGAACAGGGTGCAGCCTATATGGCGCTTGGTTACGCACAGGCAACCGGGCGGGTCGGTACCGTTATTGTGGTGCCTGGGCCCGGTCTATTAAATGCATCAGCCGCGATTTCGACCGGCTATTCGGTGAACTCGAAAATGATGTGTGTAGTCGGCCAAATTCCGTCGGAGATGATTGGCAAGGGCACGGGTCAGCTCCACGAGTTGCCTGATCAACTCGCAATTGCTGAAGGGCTTACCAAATTTGCCGCTCGGATAGATACGCCCGCGGACACACCGGTAATTATGCAGGAAGCATTCCTGCAGCTGCAAACTGGTCGCCCTCGCCCAGTCGAGGTCGAAATGGCGCTTGATATCATGAAGTTGGAGGCCGAAGTAACGCCCGTCGACCCGCCAAACACCTATGAAAAAGTGTCCCCAGATCCCGATTTGGTAAAAAAGGCGGCGAAGCTGCTTGGAAACGCAGAGAACCCGCTAATATTTGCGGGCGGCGGTGCTATTGATGCAGGACCTGAGTTGCTTGCTCTGGCTGAGATTTTACAGGCGCCGGTGGTGATGTCGCGTGGTGCGCTTGGTGCGATAGATTCCCGAAGCCCACTTGCGCTGACCTCGCCGCACGGCCATCGTCTGTGGAAGGAGGCCGACGTGGTGCTAGGCGTCGGTACGCGGCTGGTGCCGATGGTGCCTACTTGGGGCGCTGACGACGGCCTAAAATTCGTCCGCCTCGACATAGACCCGGCGGAAATGACCCGTAGCCATATTCCCGAAGTAGAAATTCATGCGGACGCAGCACTGGGTCTTGTGGCTCTTGCAGACGCGATACCGGCGTACAATCGAACACGCGCCGCTATCGCCGGCGAAATGACTGCGCTGAAGGCGGACATGCAATTAGAATTTGATAAGCTGGATCCACAGATGCCAATCCTCCATGCCATTCGGAGGGCTTTGCCGGAAGACGGTATCTTCGTCGAGGAATTAACGCAGCCTGGCTATGTCGCGCGGCTTGCCTTTCCGGTTTACCAACCGCGCACATATATCAACCCTGGATACCAAGGCACTTTGGGTTACGCGTCACCGACCGCAATGGGCGCAAAAGTAGGAATGCCTGA
>JAYYZV010000117.1:0-11445 GCA_036339975.1 Pseudomonadota bacterium
TATTGCATCGACCCAATCCGGGTTTAAATCGGGCCCGGCGAGCGGTACCCATGCAAAGCGGTGTGCGCCTAGCGTTGTTTCCAAATCTGTATAATCGCGATCGAACAGCAACCCCGGACTCTCAGCAGACACTTCCACCGATACCCCCGGCAGGCCGATAGTAGTGCTGCCCTGCGGCGCGCGAAAGTTTTCGCAGATGTTCTGATCGGTCCATACCGGCGTTGCAGCAGCGGCACCTGATGTGGGTGTTAAATATGGGGGCACACCCTCTCTGAAATCCGCCGCCGCCTTTTCAAGGCCCGCGATTCTTCGCAAAAGCCAAAGCCGCAGGACTGGATCACTAAGTAACTGCCGGGCTTTTCGAATCAAAACCGACATCACAATGGCGCCAGTACGTCGGTGATTTCAAACAAAGGGAAAAACGCCCGCTTCGGGAAGAAAGTTGTCCTCTATGCCGTCGATTGCGGCGCGGCCCATTAAAAGCCGCGCTTCTTCGGCACTGCCGCCGATATGTGGCGTACAGAGAAAATTTGGCGCGTTCAGCAGTTCGTCGTCGGTCGGCGGTTCTATCGCAAAGGCGTCGATACATGCAGCCGCGATGCGTCCTGCGAGCAAGCTTTCTTTCAATGCATCCTCGTCGATGATGCCACCTCGGCAGGTATTGATCAGCACAGCGTCGTCGCGCATTTGATCCAGCACGAAAGCGGAATAGAGGCCTCGTGTAGTATCGTCCAGCGGTAGGTGTAGCGACAGAACTTCCGAGCGTTCTATAAGTTCGTCCATGGATACTGATTCGACACTAAATTCGTCATAAAATTCGGCGTAGTCTCGGATGTCACATGCTAGGATTTTGCAATCCCATGGCTGTAACAAACGCACGACATCCTTACCGACATTGCCGCAGCCGTGCAGCCCCACGACGCGGCCGCTGAGGTGGCGCCCCATCTGATGGTGCGGCAGCTCTCCTCTGCGCATAGCCGAATAAAGGGGGGCAACGTGGCGGAGCGCGCAGACCGAAAACGCAATCATAAGTTCGGCAACCGACCGCCGGTTGGTGCCGCCCCTCCAGCCTATCCGGATACCCCTCTCGCGCAGCATTTCGGGGTCGACATTGTCGAGCCCAACGCCCATCCGCGAAATAATCTTCAGGTCTGGCAGTTGGTCCATCATCTCCGCTGTCAGATTTTCCAGCCCCATGATGGCGGCGTCACGATCGGACAGAAAGACGACCAGTTCTTCATCCGTCATGCGCCGCTGTTCTTCGTTGAACCGCGTGTCCGGATATCTTGCGAGCACTTCCGCGCGCAGAATGCTTGTTTGGCAGAACGATATTGAGGGGATGGCGACCCGTGTCATTTGACCTTCTTCATGTGGTCATCTAAGCGCCGCGCGCGACTTCTAGATAAGAGGAGCAAACCTCCCGAAAACGCCCGTCATTGGCGCAAGCTGTTTTAGTCAGCCGGGCATTTTTGTCCGGCAGGATAAGCATCAAATCCTCGCCGACATTCTTTTTGTCTTTTGAGATGGCATTCAGGAAAGCGTCCACCGGTACCGGATATTTCTCAAAATCCCTGAAGTTGCGCTTCAGAATATAGTGCCGTGCGCTGTGCAACTCTTTATCCCCAAACCCAATTTCGCCGGCTACGTAATTGGCCATGTCCATGCCGATGGTGACGCCGATGCCGTGCGGAATCTGAAAGTCCGTTGCCGCTTCGATGGCGTGGCCGAAACTGTGCCCATAATTGAATATGTTACGAGGTCCCTGGTCGAACTCGTCGGTTTCGATATACGGTTTTTTGATTTCCAGCGCCTGACGGATGTATCGCAACATGTCGTCTGGATACTCGAACAGCCGGTTGTAATCTTCGGCGATATTTGTAAAGGAGTCTGGTCCATCGATTGCGTGAACCTTCAGAATCTCACCGACGCCGGACCGAACATCTATTTCGTTCAGCGATTTCAGCACTCGGGTCGAGATAAAAACTTCTCTGGGCGGCGTGAAGGTGCCAAGGATATTTTTGGCTGTGCCGGCATTGATTGAACTTTTGGATCCGATGCACGAATCTGCCTGAGCGAGCAGCGTTGTCGGATAGAACTTCCAGTCGACCCCGCGCAGCAGCGTGGCTGCCAGAAAACACGTGATATCCTGAATAATTCCACCGCCGATGGCGATCAACACATGATCCCGGCGCACCCCGTTTTCTACCAGATGAGTAACGTAATCGGGCATCCGGTCCAAAGACTTGCTGGACTCTTTTGCGTCGATTAGCAATACGGAATCGCTATCTAGGACGTTGCCGATGGCAGCTGCGTATAGCTCCGCGACATGCTTGTCGATCATAAAATGGGTATTTAACGGAACATCGGCGTTCAGCTTCTCGAAAGCATCCATATCAAAGGACACTGAATAGGGACCAGTATGAGAGTCGATGAAGATCCGCGCCACGTTGTCGGGCCTATGCTCCATTGTTCAGGTCACACTCTTGTAAAGCCGCCGTCGATAGAAAGGTTCTGGCCACTTATGAAGGTATTATCCGGACCGACCAGCCATGCCACGAAGGCGGCGATTTCTTCCGGTTGCCCCAGTCGTCCGGCCGGTACGTCTGCCAACAGGGCTTTGAGCCTGTCCGGGTCCACGGTTTGGCGGGTCAGTTCGGTATCGATAATACCAGGCGAGACCATGTTGATCATCACTCCGTCTGTCGCCGCTTCGGCTGCGGCTGCGGCGGTAACGCCGTCCAGACCGAATTTGCTGGCCGCGTAGGACGCCCGCCCCGGTCGGGCCAATTTGCTCCAGATCGACCCGATATTGACTACCCGTCCCCACCTGTTTTGCCGCATTGACGGAAGTACCGATTGCATCAGTATGACCGGCGCGCGCAGGTTGATGCGATGGATAGCGTCGAAATCCTCGAGATCAATATCTAGGAACGGAGCGTTCCGGTTCAGGCCGGCATTGTTTACTAGAATATCTGGCTTTAGGCCCCCTAGTTTCTCCGCAAAAGTGTCGAGGGCTGTGTCGGCCGTAAAATCAACTGCTTGAAACGCCGTGCCGTCCGGTCCGGCACTGCCCGGTTTTGTGCCTGTCACCAGAACGTCCGCGCCGTCATCTCTTAACCGCGCCGCGATCGCGAAGCCGATACCTCTGGTGCCGCCTGTGACAACGGCCAAGCGACCGGAGAGCGGTTTGGTTGCGCTCATGCGGATTTCCAGAAGGTTGGTATCAACGATGGTAGTTCGCGCAAATTTGAAATTACGGCGTCAGCGCCTAGATCGGCAGGCGCTATCGTTGTATATCCGTAATTTACGACTACCACCGGGATATTGGCATTACGCGCGGCGGCAACGTCGGTTGAGCTATCTCCGATCATTGCGGCGCAACGGCAGGCGGTTGCGGTTCGGCCTACTGTTTCCAGTAGGTGTCGGGCGGCTGGTTTTTGCTCCGGCAGGACGTCCCCGCCGACAACCGCCCGAAAAAATTTTTTCAGTCCAAAGGCGCTCAGTACGTCGAGGGACAATGCCTGTGGTTTATTGGTGCATACCCCCATGGCGATTTCCTCTTCGGCGAGCATTTCCAGTGTTTCAATCACATCCGGATAGAGCGTCGACCGGTCGGCGCATTTTTCTGTATAGTAAATAATAAAGCGGGAATAGGCGTCATCTACGTTAATTTCGGGCTCCCGCGTTACGTTTGATGCCGTCAGCGCTCTCGATACAAGTTTTCGCGCGCCGCCGCCAATAAAGCTACGACCCGTCTCGTCGTCGAGCGGGGCAAGGCCCATGTCCGACAGCGTCCGGTTCAGCGCGTCGATGATGTCGGGGGCCGTATCAACCAGCGTGCCGTCGAGATCAAAGATGGCCACGTCCATGGCGAAGGTTATCTCTTTACGGTATCGCGGCGGACTTCCGCGATAAGGTAGCTACCGATCAGATGATCGAAAACCATGTGGATATCTTCCACCGGTCCGTATTCGCCTTTTTCGGTGGCGACATGGAGAGATATATCGGAGAGAAGTTTTAGTTTTCCGCCGTCGAAGCCTGTCAGCCCGACGACGGTCGCGTCGCGGGATTTTGCGTATCTTGCTGCCGCGATGATGTTAGGTGAATTGCCGGAAGCTTAAATCGCCACTAGCGAATCACCGTCGCGCATATGTACCTTCAGCTGATCCACGAATATGGTGTCGTAACCCTCGTCATTCGCCAACGCCGTCATCACCGCCACGTTGTCGGTAAGGCTTATTGCTCTGAAGGGTTTGTCGCCGTCCGTGCGGGTACCGATGGAGATGTCGTTTGCGAAATGTGATGCGGTTGCAGCCGAGCCGCCATTGCCGATGAAATATACCGCATTGCCCGAGTTTCGTGTGTAGAGCAGCAGTCGGACAAACTCCTCGACAGCATCGCAATCGATCTTTGCTAAACATGATGACAGATAATCGAGATACGCCCGCGCGTAAGCCGCGGGTTTGTCGGAATACTTGCCGGTCAGTTGGTCGATTTTGTTCATAGGCTAATGTGCTCGGAAGTGCAGGAATTGGGTTTGGTATTATCCACGCTTGCGGCTACGTTCCGCGGCATTTCGCCGGTGGTTTTGAACAACCCGTTTTAGGGGATCCTGTATATGCTCGGGCAGGCGCCTAAACACCTGGCGAGCTGCCCGCTTGGTTACAAACCGTACGGGATCGTTGTCCCTCTCTCTGTGTTTCTCGAGCCTGATTCGTAGTTGCTCAAGATAAATTTCGGCGTCCGCGAGCCCTTTACCCTGGAGTTTGGCAAGACTACGTCCTATCTGAGCTTCCATCTCATCAAACTGCGGCGGTGTGAAAAGTAGGAACTTACGCTGAAAATCGACTGTTTCATATGGGTTTGCGACTAGCATAATTAATGGTTCCGCGCCTTTTTCCAGAGCCAAGTCGACAAAATCCTCGATTTCGAGCGCGTTTACGCTATTTAGCGTCATCGACACCGTAAACTCGAAATTTTTGCGCTTTTTCAGATCGGAAAGTCGATCGAGGTTTGTAACCACCTGATCCCAGTGGGCGTTTTTTCCGCGAACCCGCAGCGTGTCAAAACTTTTTGCGTTCGCGGCATCAAGTGACACGGCCATCGTGCTGATTGGTAGCCTTTCCAGCATCTGAAAAACCCTATCCGTCAGAAGCGTCGCATTCGTAATTAGTAAAAAACGCGTCTCAGTATTCGTATTGTGGAATTCTAGGAAATCTATGACCGGCGAAAAGAAGAATGGCTCACCGCCGAAGGGATAGACGATCTGCGCAGTCTGTACGTAGTGAGGAAGTTGTTCCATGAATTCATTTGATAGTTTTAGACGCTGGGTTGCATCTTCGCGTTGATAGCAATGATAGCAGTCGAGGTTGCAGGCGTATGAGTACGTAAAACGTACCCAGCGCGGTTCGGTCTCTAATTCCGTTTTCCGTTGTTCGTATTCTCGCTCATTTTTCTCCGCGTTTTGACGGATCGGCCCTTCGGGGTCGAGCTCCCCGAACCAGTCTAGGTTTTCGTATTTTTTCCCGCCCTGCAGGACTGGACAGGTATGCGGACAAAACGCGTGCGCGCCTTCTTCAATCATCCGTTTGCGGATCCGTGTGAACTTTTCACCATTCCAGATATCGGCAATGGTATTGTCATTGACGTTTCCCAGCACAGTATTGTTGTTGCAGCACATCGTCACGTCACCATTGGGGTTGTTCACCTCGAAATGGGTCCACGGGTGCTTGCAGACGAATTTTTTCAAACTTCGTTCCTCAGTCTTTAACCTGAAGGAGTTGAAGGGTTGCCGTTCGCCAACAGCATTCAGGGGAACGCCCTATGATGGCCTTCCTCACTAATGCGATGCCTTTGAATGCAAATCAAACAATATATTCAGAATCCATTATTTACCAGCCGGTGTAACGATCGCTTAACGATGTATCGCGCTGCAGATATAAGGCGAGAAATCCTTCAAAATCGAATTTTCGCCATAAAGGCCGCATAGCCCGGAGGGGCGATCTTCTTGGATATTGCAGATAAATGCGCCGAAACGAGGTTCGGTATCCAGCGAGCATTGCGAGCAGTGACCAGTCATCGGGCGACAATTCCATGATATGCAAGACCTCCGGCGTAATCCGGGCGGGCAGACTGGAATAGGGCTGACGGATGAGTGCGCCGCCGAAACGGCTGTCGGCACGGTAAGGCACGGTGAGTAGAATGTTTTCGATGTTGCCGTTAGCGGCCATCGTGTGCAAAAACCTAAGAGGATCTGAAAAATGTTCCAGCGTTTCGAACAACAGCATCAGATCTGGCGTAAGCCCCTGCGTTTCAATTTCTTCGGCACGACAGAGGACGGCTTCACCTCCTTTCTCCCTCACTTTTTCTACCGCAACGGGGTCCAGATTAATGCTCACGGTACGCGCAATCCGTCCGGGCGGCGCCAGCGCTTTTAGATAGTTGCAGTGGTTGCCGGACGAATCCCCGACATCGACTACATTCAGATCTTCACCGCCAATCGTTTCCAGTACGTGCAGAGCGCTATCGATCTGAAATGCATGATGGCTGCGCATTTTTATTTCCCAGTAGCGCGCATATTCGGTTTCGTCGAGAACCCCGGTGTATTGATCCCGAAGATCGGGTATAATTTCGCGGAGTCGTTTGCGCAGCTCTGTAAGACCCTGTTCTCGCACGGCTGCATCAATACTGCGCGCCGACGCTAACTGATAAATATTTCGGGTATCAAGACCGAGTTTTCGCGCGATTGATTTCAAGGCCGCCATCATGTGGACGCCGGCGGGATCCGGTCGTCCAGATTCCATTGCGCTTTCCAGTCCGGATCCGCACAATAAATTCTATAAACAAGTTGCATTGTTTTTGCGGCGTCATCGGAAGTACCGTAGAGAATGTCTCCGCTGCCGCGGATTGCAGCAGCAAACTCGGCAATTTCATCCGCCCAGGATGGGTCTTCGTCGTAATGGTGGAACTGCCGCACCGTTTCGCCGCCCTGATCCTCCGACCGCCGTAAAACCTGCATTATTTCGGAACCGTAGCTCTTGGAGCCGGACAGTATCCCCGATAGTACGAGAGCTCCCCGGGACAGAGCGATTTCAAGATTGAACTGGTGTTCCCATTGTGTTGCTGAGGAATGCATAAAAGCCACCTTGCCGTCAGCAGTCCGCATAAGGGCATAAGCATTGTCTTCGACATCGTGATTCCAGAATTTGTTATCGACAAAACTCCGAATATCATCGAACTCACCCGCGAATAGTCGTAGCAAATCGAGCATGTGAATGCCCTGATCGAGCAGGATTCCACCTCCGGCGATCTCGCGTTTTGTCCGCCAGTCCGACTCAAAACTGATAATCTTAGATTTCCCGTATACACCCCGCAGGTTGATGATTTCGCCTAGGTTACCCGAACGGATCAGGTCGAGCGCGTCCCGAACGGAATGATGATATCGGTGATTGAAACCAAATTTCAGTTTCAGATCGGGATGTCGCGCCTCGCATTCCATAATATCGGCGATATCCTGAAGGTCGCGGCCGGGCGGCTTCTCGCAAAAAACATGCAACCCCCTTTCGAGTGCGGCGATCGTGACTTTCGCGGCAATATCATTTGTAAGACAGACAAACAATGCATCCAATTCATGCTGCAGCAGACGCTCATAGCGATCATGGAAAGGGGTGCCATCACCAAGTTCGCCATCTCCGTCGAACACTCTGTCACATACGGCGACGGTTTCCATATTAGGGTGCTGGTCGATGAAATTCCGGCGACGCCGTCCAACGACGCCATAGCCAGCAATACCGATGCGTAACCGCCCACTCATGCATTTTCCATGTACACGGCGGTATACGGATCGTTTCTGAGAATCTCTTCCGCTCGTTTGAGATCGGATGGCGTATCGACGCCGACTGTCTCTATATCCGTCTTGACCACCTGTATTCTGAGACCGTGCTCGATAACCCGCATCATGTCGACGGATTCAATGGTTTCCAGTGGTGTGGGCTCGAGGGCACTAAACTTATGCAAGAATGCGGGGGAGAAACCTATAATACCGGTCTGCTGATACATTGGAACGGTTCCGGTTCTGGCTCGTGATGGAATAGGTGCACGTGAAAAATACAGAGCACGGCCGCTGGGGTCAGAGACAACTTTGACAGTATTTGGATCGTTATGGTCTTCCAAGCGATACATCCGCGATGTCAGATTGACTACCTGTGGACGGTCGCGCCAATAGGTTTCTGTCATCTCTTTGAGCATGTCAGGCGAGACGAGCACCTCATCACCCTGAACCATCAGAACAAAGTTATCATCCGTAAGGCCGAGATCGAGATTAGTAATAGCTTCTTCGACCCGGTCGGTGCAGCGTTCGTGCGTATCAGCCGTCATCACTGATTCACCGCCATGTGCAAGAATCGCCTGATGAATTATGTTGTCGCAGGTTGCCACAACAACACGCTCAAACCCTTCATAGAGCCGGCAACGTTCATATATATGCAAGATGAGTGCTAGACCGAGAAGGGGTTCAAGAGGTTTTCCGGGAAACCGAGACGAGCCCATACGGGCGGGAATAACGCAAACGGAGCGGCTCATTTTATGTCTTTCGGTAACTCAAGCGCCGTTCGCATGGAGATCATGTCGGTGCCGTAGGCGACAAAGCGGAAACCACTCGATATCTGTGTTTGAAGTGCTTTGAGGTCTGGCGCAACCTGATGGATCCCAGCGGGTTTTCCCGCTGCGGTACAGGCATCGCGGACCACTACAACAGCGTCTTTAAATTCAGCAGATTCAAAATTGCCATGGTTGCCTAGACTTCCCGAGAGATCATAGGGCCCGAGAAAGACCGCATCTGTGACTTCCAGTTCGGCGATTTCTGCTGCGGCTGCGACACCCTCCGAAGATTCAATTTGCGGGACAAGGACAGGCGCAAAGCCCTCATGGTACCGATCAAAGTTTTGCCCCCATTCATTACACCGTGACAAACCGATGCCGCGCTTTCCCTTTGGCGGATAAAGGCAGTGACTTGCAAAGTCCGAGAACGCCGAGATATCTTCGACGGTCGGTACGATAATGCCGTGGGCGCCTGCATCCAGCATCCTGCGGGCAAGATAGGGGTCGGCGGAGGGGAGCCGTACCATTGGGGAGCAACCATGCTTTTCGAGCGCGATAAAAACTCCCTGAATGTCACCTTCGGAAACCGGCGCATGTTCCATGTCGACGGCCACCCAATCAAAATTCAGCGTTGCCATTGCTTCCGCAATAACGGGGGAAAGCACGGTCAGCCATCCACCGATGCAGAGCTCACCGCTTGCGAGCTTTTCCTTTAAAATATTTCTCATATCAAGTGTCTGCCTTCAGATAGTGATGCCACTCTGCCGTGTCCGGCTCGGCGAACACGCGACGGCGACAAATCGTTGCCGTCGATGATGTCGGACAATCCAGCGCTTCACCCAGCGAATCGGCATCTACGACAGGTAGTGTGATTCCTTCGGGCAGGATATCCAGAGCTAAATAAGAGCGCGGACGGTACCGGAATGTTGGTATTCCAGCTAACACGCTCTCCAGACCGACGGATGACGCCGCATACACAACGGCCGATACCGCCGACTGCTCGGACAGTGATGCATTCGTGCACCTTATATTCTCCGATTCCGTGAATCGGTAGGGCGTCATGGGGTGAGACTTCACCAGAAAACTGTGCTGATTTACAGCCCTTGCCGCGCCGATCATTTCCGCTGATATCCGCTCGTCGAATGGAAGTGCGAGAAAAACAGGGGCACTTGGATCGATTTTGGGTGTTGCTGACGGTACATACCTCCAGGCGCCGCCGATGGACAGTCTTTTGGACGGGATTCCCCAGTTGACAAGATGGGAGAAAGTTACTTCTCCTGTGGCCAGAACAAGATCCGGAATTCCCGAAGCACCGTCAGGATTGGAATGCGCAGCATAGTTCAGCATGTTATGGCCGATCACCGAATGCTGATAGCCGACCGTTGTTACTTGTTCAGCGCGGCACTGCTGTACGAATATTCGTTCCCAGCTATGGTTCTCCCACGGCCAAGCCACACTTTTTGGAAGAGTTGCGCTGAGCCATTTGCCTTGGCAATGGCGTTGCCAAGCTATCGCTGCCCCCGTTGCTGTGCTCGCTTCGCGCCGCGCCGCCCTTCTGATAAGCCAATTCTGGGAGCTTTTCCGCCAGGCTGCGGCAGGGCGCCAGCGTGCCCATAGTAGTGGCAATACTGCGAGAGGATTTCCCCAGGCATGTAAACTACGTGTCTGCCCGCTGCCAGCGAGGTAGCGGGCGGTCCGGGGCCGGCAATCTACGTGCAGAACACGGTCGATACTTTGGTTGCCGACAAGGAGGTTGCCGAAATATCCGTCCTGTCCCGTCGGTTGGCTGGCGGGATGACCATAGACCATTACAACTGCTCTTCCCGTGACGACCCCTGATTTCTGAGAGCGCATCGCCAGAGCCGAGACGGCAAATCGTATCGCCGCTATCAAACGGGCGGTATATCCGCGGAGCCACAATCTGAGTTCAGATGTGAAAAGTGATGGCATTCTTCCCGGAACAACTCCGTTCAACTGCGAAAGATGTCGAAATAGCCAGGGGTCGTCGGTTACCACGAGATAAGTAGTGTTTTCACTCGCCCACTTTTGGACGATTCGCGACCATGCGAGCATTTGTCCAAAATCGCTAACGTTTGAAACGGCACACGGCGTATGAGCAAACTCAGCCGTTTTTTCTTGGGAGAGCGACTTTCCGATATCCCACCATTCCGGCCCGATCTCGGCGAAAGCATTTTCGAGCAACCTGCCCGTGTCTGACACACGATGTTCTTCTCCGATCTCAACAGGTTCGGTATCAATGGCGGTCCAGCTAGCGAAAGCCGATAGCTCTGGAAGGTCATCCGAACGGCGCAAAAGAACAGTCATTTAACTTGGCCGTCGCGCCATAATCCACATATGGGAGGAACGGCAGTCCGCGACCAAGCGGGCTTGATAGTCAGCACGTATTCCTTCATTAGGCGAGGTCATAATCTCGCGGATATCAGGGTCCGTGACGGCGTCGTCATCGGCTAACAAAGCGCTACGTACGATGTCTACATCCAGCTTGCCGGGCGTCGTAAAGCTGACAAGTTCCAACTCGGCACGCCTGAGAAGGATGCGCACCCCTGACTGGCTCAGGAAGGTTAAGTGATGGGGTGGGCTTACAGCATTTGACCGGTTGCCAAGGATACGAATGTCGAAACCGTCCCCGCAAAGGCCGGTTAAGAATATTAGTCCCCCCGGGCGCACCATTTGTTTCAGCGTGGATAGAAACGTCAGTGGTTCTGGCAGATGCTCTATGACTTCGAAAGAGGTCACGAGATCGGTGCTTTCTCTCCAATGGGTATCGGTAACCGCTTCTTCGGCAAATCCCTTAAATGTCTCAAATCCAAGGCTGCGGCATTGTTC
>JAYYZV010000118.1:0-6588 GCA_036339975.1 Pseudomonadota bacterium
GCCCGACGGTCGAGTATTATCTGAAGCGGAATGGAGTAAGAACAAATCCGATTGGTTGCCGACGGAGAGCGATCGCGAGTTCGTTCAAACGCTAATGAAACCCTGTTACGAGCTGGGCAAGATCGCCAGTTGGATTGCACCTCCAACCCGTGGCATTCACGGTAATCCGTTCGACTACGAATACGTCAGATTTCATTGATAAATTAAGGCCGGGTTTTAAGCCCACCCTTCTTCCATCCGTCGCTAGGTGGCGGTAAAAACAAGCCACCAAGACTGGCCAAAAAGGCCGGATTAGATAGTGAGGGAGTTAACGATGGAAACTAACACGGTTCATATCGACCGCTCTGGCGATGCGCCGGTGTTTACTTTTTCGGAATCTTTCAACGTTGCGGTTCATATGATTGACCGCCACCTAGACGAGGGTCGGGCAGAACGTCTTGCCTACATTACCGAAAAGGAAAAGGTCACGTATGGGCAACTGGCGGAACGTGTTAACCGCTGCGGCAATGCCTTGCTCACAGCTGGTATTCCGCCGCGTCAGCGTATGCTGATGATCGTCAAAGACTGTCCCGAATTCGTGTATCTGTATTACGGTGCGATCAAAGCCGGCATCGTCCCGGTGCCTATTAACACGCTACTCCGGGCAAAAGATTATCAATACATGATCGAGGATTCTGAGTGTGCGGCGCTGGTCTATTCCCCAGAATTCTCCGGAGAGGTTGAGCCGGCACTAGCCGCCGCTTCTCGTACACCTCCGTTTTTGTCCAAGACGGAAGGCGATGGCGGAATCGAGGAAATGATTGATGCGGCAAGTAAAGATCTGTCGCCGCACCCGTCGGAGGCTATGGCGGAATGTTTCTGGCTCTATTCTTCGGGCTCGACGGGGCGTCCAAAAGGGACGGTCCATCGTCAGCGCGATTTGCTGGTGAACAGCGTCTTATATACGGAACCAGTTCTCGATATTATCGAGAGCGATATTATGTTCTCGGCGGCGAAGCTGTTTTTTGCGTACGGACTTGGGAATTCTATGAATTTCCCACTTAACTATGGTGCCTGTACAATACTATCCGATGAACGCCCGTCTCCCGAGATGACATTCCGGATCATCGAGAAATTCAGGCCAACGGTTTATTTTGGCGTACCTACGCTTTACGCTGCACAGTGTCGCGCGCTGGAAACCGAGACCCCGGACCTCTCGAGTATTCGAGTTTCTATATCCGCAGGGGAATCCCTGCCTGCACCGATTTTTTACCGATGGAAGGAAAAGGTCGGGCATCCATTGATCGACGGGATTGGATCGACTGAGGGCACTCATATTTTCATTTCTAATCGGCCGGCAGATGCGAAGGCCGGAACCAGTGGAAAGGTCTTGCCAGGTTATAATGCGCGGATAGTGGACGATGATGGTAAAGATGTCGAACAGGGTGAGGTCGGTCGGCTTTGGGTGCAGGGGCAGTCGATGGCCCCCTATTATTGGAACCAGCCCGAACGTACAAAGCAGACAATGCTTGGCGATGATTGGTTAAATACAGGGGATACCTATACCCAGGATGAAGACGGGTATTACATATATAATGGACGGTCGGACGACATGATCAAGGTCGGTGGTATCTGGTGTTCGCCCATTGAAATCGAAGCCAGACTGATCGATCATCCAAAGGTGCTAGAGGCAGGGGTGGTTGGTCGCGAGGACAGCGACGGACTGGTCAAGCCGGAAGCACATATTATCCTTAAAGAGCACAGCGATGCCGCCGACGGTCTTGCCGCCGAGCTACTGGAGCACTGCAAGGATGGGTTGGCGCGATACAAGTACCCCCGCTGGTTCTACTTTGTGGAAGAGCTTCCCAAAACAGCAACCGGCAAGATTCAGCGTTTCAAACTCCGAGCTGGGTAGTAAGCTTCGGCAGCTTCAACTTGATCGGGGGTGAACGATGCCTAAAGTGTTGACCGACGAACAGATCACGTTTTACCGTACAAACGGTTACTTGGTGCCCTTTGATGGGGTTAGTTCATCTGATGCGGCGGCGATGTGTGACGATCTCAGCTCTTTCGAGCGCGAGGAAGGCATTCGGGCGTCGGAAATTATCGTCAAAGGTCACCTTTGTTTTCGGCGCTCTTACGAGTTCTCCTGTCATCCAAAAATTCTAGACGTGGTCGAAGACCTTATTGGTCCCAATATATACGCGTTGTCATCGCGTTTTTGGATAAAACCCGGACGGGATGGATCCTATGTTTCTTGGCATCAGGATTCAGCTTACTTCGGACTAGAACCCAACGAACTTGTCACGGTCTGGTTGGCTCTTACTGACAGTACGACGGAGAATGGTTGCGTGCGGGTCATACCAGGCACCCACATTGGTAACACTCATTCTCACGTCGAGACCTTTGACGAAAAAAACCTTCTGGCGAGGGGACAGTCGATTGAGGGTATCGACGACAGCAGCGCCGTCGACCTTATTCTTCGCTCCGGACAGTTTTCGTGTCACCACGAAAGGATCGTGCACGGATCCAACCCAAACGAAACCGACCATATGCGCATAGGCATAGGAATTTTCTATTTTCCGGCGCACGTTAGATCCACTATTGGCCGCCGCCCGGCATCACTCGTGAGGGGGGTTGACGAATACGGTCACTGGGATGCTGACCCGGTTCCCAAAACCAACTTGGATGCCGACGTCTATGCACACGTGAAAGCAGCCGGCGATCGTTATGTCGACCCGCAATATCCGCAGGAAGCCCTCCGCGAAGGTTCTGTCCTTTAATCAACAAAAATTTCGGAGAGCAAAGGTCATCCATGCTGAATGATACGCCGACCGGCCTAAACGCGCTGACCGCGAGCGAGGCGGCTCGCAAACTCGCGGCGGGGCAAATAACATCAGTTCAACTGGTCGAGGATTGTCTAGACCGTATATCAAAGCACGATGATACGCTTGGCGCTTGGGCCTTTGTCAACGCTGATCAGGCACTATCCTATGCCCGCACCTGCGATGCCGCCGATACACAGACAGGTCCACTGCACGGGATACCCGTTGGTGTAAAAGACGTTCTTGATACCTGCGACATGCCGACAGAATACGGATCAGATATTTACCGGGATCACAGACCGACTCAGGACTCACACTGCGTGGCAGCACTGCGCGCTGCGGGCGCGGTACTTCTTGGAAAGACAACGACAACCCAGTTTGCGAGCCCGCTGCCGGTCGGCGTGCGCAACCCGCATGACACCGCCCGGACACCTGGTGTCTCCTCTAGCGGATCGGCGGCCGCGGTCGCCGATTTTATGGTGCCGCTTGCAAATGGCACCCAGACCGGTGGATCAGTGATTTTGCCAGCATCTTTCTGTGGTGTCGTCGGTTACAAGGCTAGTCTAGAGGGACTTGATCGAACGGGAATTGCTGGTTTAAAAAAATCGTTAGATACGCTTGGTTATTTTGCTCGCTCAGCCGAAGACATCAGCCTGGTTTATCAGGCTGTGAACGGGCAGACAGTGCCGGGGGATGTAGGTCGACCAAAGGTCGGAGTCTGTAGAACCCCGATGTGGGGCGAAGCCGAGGACTGCTCCAGAGCAGCGATTGAAAAGACAGCGTCGACGCTGTCAGCGTCGGGATATGAGGTGGCGGATGTAGACCTTCCGCCGATGTTCGATACAATCGAACATCCATTCCGTGTGATCTCTAACTATGAGGGCAAGTACGCCCTCGCCCGTGAATTTCGTGATCACATGGATAAGATGAACACCTGGATGCAGGAAACTGGCAATTCCAACTGGTCTGAGCAGGAATATCGGGATGCAATCGTGGCCGCAGATCAGGCCCGTGCCGCGCTTGGAAATGTCTATGACGAATACCCGGTCCTACTTACGCCATCGACTGCGGGGGAGGCACCGTCAGATCTGGTGAGCGTCACCATGTCGTCGTTCAATCGCATGTGGACGCTGATGCACGGACCGACGATTACACTGCCCGGTTTGAGTGGGCCGAATGGTATGCCCGTTGGCATTCAGATTGCCTCCCGGGTCGGTGACGACGCAGCGCTAATCGCCTATTCGATTGGTATTCTACAGGAAATCCAAAACGCGTAACGAGCGGAGTTCATTACTTGTTTGACACCGGTTGCAGTCTATATTTCTAACCAAACAAATGGAGGCTTTTAAATGGCGTCAAAATCCGCAACCCTTGCCAGAAAACTGCGTACGACAGACGAATTTATCATCGCTCCTGGCGTCTACGATATGATCTCGGCGAAAATGGCGGATAGGGCTGGCTTTGACGCCCTATATATGACCGGTTCCGGTACGGTCGCCTCACACCTAGGTTTGCCGGATGCGGGAATAGCAACATACACGGATATGGTGTCGCGTGCTGGTCGGGTCGCGGGTGGCACGCAGACGCCGCTGATAGCCGATGCGGACACCGGGTACGGTGGCCCGGTCAACGTCCGCGAAACGGTGCGCGGATACGAGATGGCGGGGGTGTCGGCGATACAGATCGAAGATCAGGATTTTCCAAAGAAATGCGGCCATCTGTCAGGGCACAAGTTGGTTCCGGCAGAAGACATGGTTACCAAGATCAAGGTTGCCCAAGATAGCCGGTCTTCCGACGACACACTGATTATCGCCCGGACGGATGCGCGCAAGGCGGTTGGCCGGGACGAGGCGATGCGACGGTCGGTAATGTACATTGAGGCCGGTGCGGATATTTTGTTCTACGAGGCACCGTCCGATATAGATGAAATGAGAGAAATCGGCATGCATTTCGGGGGCGATGTTCCGCTGCTATCGAACATGGTTAATGGCGGCGTAACACCCGTTATGAAACCTGAAAAGCTGGCTGAATTGGGCTATCGCATTGCTATATTTCCCTCCGCCGGCTTCCTTGCCGCTTGCAATGCCCTGAATGCGGTATACGGGTCATTGAAGCAAAGCGGAGACGCAGAAGGCGGTGGGGTAGATCTGTTTTCATTCAGTGCATTCAATGACCTTATGGGCTTCAAAGATGTCATCGAATTCGAGGAGCGCTACAACTAATTTTTACAGCAGGTTGTTTGAATTTTTTATAGGTGCTCATCATCGAAAAATTTTCCGCAGGTTTAGTTTAAGCGGATCATCTAAAACGCCTCAGGATGGAGTACGAAAACGCGATTTAGGGTGATCTACCCCGCTAATTATTGGTGACCCGCGATAACTGCCGATGGAAGAGGCACGTTGGCAGCCGAGCATCCATCCGGCATAGTGTCTGAATGCCTGGTAAGCTCAAAATAGACCCCACGGACGACCGGCCGCCCGTTGCGCCGGTTTTGCCAGAACCCGACAAGCAGGCGGACCACCATCGTCAGGTCCGCGTCGCCCGTCAGACCGAGGTGATGGAAGATTACGTGGAACTTATCGCGGACCTGATAGATTCCACCGGAGAGGCACGGTCCGTTGATATAGCCAAGCGGCTAGGTGTGACGACACCGACGGTTGCACGTATGATAAGTCGTTTGAAAGAAGTCGAATGGATCGAAGCGCGCCCTTATAGGGCAATATTTCTCACCCGGGAAGGACGTAGAATCGCAGAGGCCTCCCGTCGTCGTCATCAAATTGTCGTCGAATTTCTAACGGCCATCGGTGTAAGCGAGGAAATTGCTCGAGCCGATGCAGAGGGCATAGAACACCATGTCTCCGAAGAAACTTTGGCAGCCTTGGAAAACTATCTAAAATCTATCTGACCTGCGGCGTTGCCGGCGAATCAAATTATACTTAATTGGCGAAATTGCGCATTGGATTTCGACCTAGATAATTTCTTCCCCATCATCCCCGATTCGAATAGGTCCTGAATTCCGCCGTTCTCACAGGATATTCACAGGATACTGTGGAAACCTCATCATTTAGTCGTTTTTAATTGACGATACCCTAGATGTTGATGCACACTCCTACGTCGCGGCCATCGGGGAGAGTTATCCACAATCTCTTGTGGATAACAATTCTGGTTGCAAGGCGGGGCATACGCAGCGTAAAGGGATCACTTTCGGGTCGTGACCACATAGCAGCAAAAGCCTGCCTACCGGCGCAAATTACCTAGGGGGTAGATTTGCGCAGGACACTCTAACTGCCCCCTAACGTGTGGTGTAAAAAGGAGGTTGGGCGTGCTTGATCTGGTTCAGACGGAACATGATCTTTTTCAGTCGAAACGCGGCATTTCCGTGAAAATTGATCGAGAACGCGATGCGAATCTGACTGATTTTGGGAAGGCGGTTTTGACTGACCGGTATCTGATGCCGGAAGAGGGGTACCAAGACCTTTTTGCGCGCGTTTCATGTCATTTCGCTGACGATTCCGAGCATGCTCAGCGGATATACGACTATATGTCGAACCTCTGGTTTATGCCCTCGACGCCGGTGCTCTCTAATGGTGGGACCGAACGTGGTCTTCCCATCTCATGCTTTCTGAATGAAGCCAATGATAGCCTCAACGGTATTGTCGAGCTTTGGAATGAAAACGTATGGCTGGCTGCGCTTGGAGGCGGGATAGGTTCCTACTGGGGCAACTTGCGATCGATCGGTGAAAAAGTTGGTGCCAACGGCAAAACTTCCGGCATTATCCCTTTC
>JAYYZV010000119.1:0-8878 GCA_036339975.1 Pseudomonadota bacterium
CGTTATAGAACGAATGTTCGATGAGGCGGCGAGAGAGCTGTGTATGGATCCGACTGAACTGCGCGCCAATAACATGATCCGGCCAGATGCTATGCCAATTAAAACCGCTCTCGGTCTGGTCTACGATTGCGGTGACTTCGAGAAAAACCAAAACCGCGTGCTCGAGATGGCGGATTACGATGGGTTTCCCGCACGTCGCGACGAAGCCAGGGCCCGTGGTAAACTGCGGGGAATTGGTATTGCCAACCCGATCGAACGCTCTGCTTCGCCGTCTCCTGATTTTGCGGAAATCCGTTTTAGTACCGACGGTACCGCCTCTATCCTTATGGGCACCAAAAGTCAGGTGCAGGGTCACGAAACGGTCTATAAGAAGATTGTGGGTGAACGCCTCGGCCTCGACCCTACCCGTATGCGGGTAATCGATGGTGACACGGACCGCGTCGCTTTCGGTATAGGGACTATGGGTTCACGGTCAACGGTGATTGGCGGCTCTGCACTTTACTATGCTGCCGAAAAGGTGATCGGAAAGGCAAAGATAATCGCGGCGCACCTGCTGGAAGCGGCGGAGGCCGATATTGTATTCAAAGACGGCGTATTTTTTGTCGGTGGGACAGACCGATCGATTTCCTTGACCGACGTCGCTAAGGCGGCATTTATCACCGCAAAACTGCCGCCTGGGGTCGAGGCCGGTCTCTTTGAAACCGCTACCTTCGTGCCAGGTGATGATACCTATCCCAACGGGAGCCATGTCTGCGAAGTGGAAATCGACCCACAAACCGGCGAGACTGATTTAGTCGGCTATTGGGTAGTTGATGACGTTGGTGTCATGGTCAACCCGGTGATAGTGAAAGGTCAAATTCATGGTGGTGTTGCGCAGGGTGTGGGGCAGGCGTTGGGTGAACAGGTTGCGTACGATCGCGATAGTGGCCAACTTCTTAGTGGCTCGTTCATGGATTACCGAATGCCACGTGCGACTGATTTCCCTAGCATTGAAATTGAGGGAAATGGCGTGCCCACCGAGCGTAATCCTCTCGGAGTTAAAGGCGCGGGTGAGGCAGGAACGGTCGGTGCTCTGCCCGCCACGATGAATGCCGTGATGAACGCACTTGTACAAGTCGGCGTCACAGAGATTGATATGCCGGCGACGTCAGACCGAATTTGGCGGGCGATACGTAGCGCGGCCAAGGCCTAAAAGCCTTTCATTATTTCCAGACATGATCCCCAAGCATGCCAGCTGGCAGGCCTACACCGGCGGAAACGTTTTAATGGAAGAGGACGACGCGAAGGCGGCCTGAAGATCAATTTGCTTCCAGGAGACCGCTACGGGCTAGTTCGTCAGCACGTTCGTTATCCGGATGGCCGGCATGGCCTTTGACCCAGTGCCAGGTTACGTCGTGTCGGGCAATCGCTTCTTCCAGCCGCCGCCATAGGTCTTCGTTCTTTACGGGTTTTTTTGCTGCTGTTTTCCATCCACGTTTTTTCCACGAGTAGATCCACTCCGTAATACCTTTCTGAAGGTAAGTGCTGTCCGTATAGAGGTCCGCTTTTACCGGGCGGGTAAGGGTTTCCAGTGCCTGTATCGCAGCCATCAGCTCCATTCGGTTATTGGTAGTTTCCGGCTCGCCGCCTTTTAATTCTCTCTCTGCGCCACTCCAGCGAAGGACAGCACCCCATCCGCCTGGGCCGGGATTGCCGCTGCATGCTCCGTCGGTGAATATCTCCACTGTGTTCACTGTCTCGCTCATCCGTTCAAATTAACCTGTAAGCGGTGGTATCAGATACCGACTGGTGACATTCTATTATTGGTACGAATTCTAACGGGTCCTTGCGACGTGTAAGCGCGCCCGCAAGTGGATGAAACCAGTCGTGCAATCTGGTAATCAGAAACCGCATTGCTGCACCCCGGGCAAGCAGAGGAAGGGCGTCGCGTTCTGATTTTTGGAGAGGACGCACGTCTTCATATCCCGATATAAGCGCGTTTGTTCGAGTCGTAATAATCCGCCCGTCGTCAAAACACCATGCATTCAGGCAAATCGCAAGATCGAGAGCCAGAGCATCATTGCAGGCAAAGTAGAAGTCGATCACCCCTGATATTTTTGTGTTTTCGAAAAGAACATTATCCGGAAACAGGTCTGCGTGAATAATTCCGGTTGGTAGGCCTATCGGCCAGCTAGATTCGAGTGAGGTCAGTTCCGCTTCAATCCAGTCGAATAAAGCGGGACGTAGCTCGTTTGCGCGGCGGCCCAGTGTTGAAAAAATTGATCGCCAAGCGGGCAGAGCCTGATCATTTGCGCGTCCAGTTGGAAATCCCGCCGCCGTTTTGTGTAAAGTTGCTAGAATGGTTCCTACTTTTCGGCAATGTTCCGTGGTTATCTGCCGGGGCCAGTCACCATTTGCTATGGCGACAATGGCTGCAGGCCGCCCTGACAGCTGGTGCAGCATCTCTCCATTTCGGTCGGCTATCGGCGTGGGGCAGGGAAAGCCGGACCCGGCTAGGTGCTTCATCAGGCCTAAAAAAAAAGGGAGATCTTCATAGTTTACGCGTTTCTCGTAGAGCGTCAGAATATAGAGGCCTATTGTCGTTCGCAGCCGGAAATTTGAATTCTCGACACCCTGCGCTATCCCTTCCAGAGAAATCGCATCACCAATGTCGAAACCGGCAAGAAAGCGCCCCAGATCTTCCATTGAAACACGAGTGTAGACCGCCATTTAGTTCAGTTTCGTTTCAGTTGCTCAGCGCGCGAGGGAGACTAAAAGTGACCTTCTCGTCGATTACATTTCGTTCCTTAACGGTAATATCATATTTTTTACCGAGAGATTTGATTAGTTCCTCCACAAGAATCTCCGGGGCGGAAGCTCCAGCCGTAACTCCTAACACTGATACACCGTCAAGCCAGCCGTCTTCCAACTCGGATGCCCGCTCGATTAGGACCGATTTTGGGCAGCCGGTGGTCAGTGCAACCTCGGTTCACCGGTTCGAGTTAGATGAATTTGGCGCCCCAAGAACCAATAGCGCATCGCATTCGTGTACAAGGCCTTTGACCGCCGCCTGTCGATTGGTAGTCGCGTAGCAGATGTCTTCGGTGCGCGGCGCTTCTATTTTGGGAAAGCGCCGTTGAAGGATTGAAACAATTTCGATGGTGTCGTCGACTGATAATGTTGTTTGGGTGACGAAGGCTAGATTATCAGGATCCGGTACATCGATTGTTTCGGCCTGTTCAGCATTTTCGACTAAGATCATTTCGCCGTCTCGAAGTTGTCCCATGGTGCCGATCACTTCGGGATGACCGGCATGACCAATCAGAATTAAGTTCCTACCTTCCTTGTGGTGGCGCGCGGCGTCGACGTGTACTTTTGTCACGAGCGGACAGGTGGCATCGAGATAATACATTTCGCGCCCTTCGGCCTCTGCAAACACGGATTTCGCCACACCGTGGGCGGAAAACACAACAGGCACATCGGTGGGAACTTCGTCAAGTTCCTCCACGAAGATAGCGCCCTTGGCTTCTAAGTTCTCAACGACATGGCGGTTGTGAACGATTTCGTGCCGGACATAAACCGGTGCGCCGTGCTTTTCGATCGCGAGTTCCACGATTCTGATGGCGCGGTCGACGCCGGCGCAGAACCCACGAGGACCGGCCAGAAGTATTTTAAGCGGTCTTTTAATCATGCTTTTCCCCGGAGAACCGGATCATCATAGGCGAATCCGATGTATTGTGAAAACGTGTAGCGTTATCTAGAGTTGCTGGGTAGCCTGCGGTCCAAGCCGACGCTGATATGCCGCAGGGTGTTATAGTTAGGAGAGGGTTGCACATGCCGGAACAAGTTGTCGCGCAACCGTCTCCGTTTTATGGCAGCATAGAATTAGGTCAGGGTTTTTTGGTGGGGTGGCAGTGGAGAAAGAAAAGGCCACACCTTTGTGATAGGTATCATCGTGGAAAGGGATTTTCTCCAGTTTGGTATATCTTGGAGGAGTTGGGCAACCTATGGTTCCGTGGCTGCAACAAAACCTCCGACGCACCCCAGTGCGTTGGCATTTGCAATAAATTCTAATCCGTAAAACGGCGGGCACACTATTTTTTTCATTCACAACTTGAAGTGGACGGTTTGCCGTATTGTGGCGGTCGCGCTTTGTCTTTTTTCATCGGCGTGCGTCTTCACCGAGAAGCACCAATTTCCCTCTTGCCCTGCTGTGTTGATTCTGCAGGACGCACAGAGTTTGACTCGTTTCAAGCTAGGGCCCGCCCGTGATATTACCGACATACGGTTTGAGGCGGAGATATTCAATTTCCGGGGACAGTGCAACTATGATGAAGACGGAGAACAGTGGAAAGTTGATGTAGAACTGCTGGTGGAGATTTCTGTGGAACGTGGGCCAGCAAACCTCGGCCGGAATATTGAGTTCGAATATTTCGTCGTGCTTCCGGGTTTCGAAGGCAAAGTCGGCGGTAAACAGATATTTAAGGTTAAAGGAAACTTTGATCAGGGGAAGAGGCGGCTAGTCTATCGAGATGAGGTGAGGGTGAAGATACCGCTAGGAAATCCCATAGACGTGAAGGGCGCGGAAATTGTTTTGGGGTTTCAATTAACGCCAGACGAACTGAAATTTAACCGAGCGCGTCGGAATCGGTGATCTTGTCTTATCGAGGTCGATTTTCCGGCAACTCCTTCGCTAGCAGGACGATTCGCTGCTGCGGTTGCGCGGGTCACTCCACTCGTTAAGATAATGGTTAATTGGACGGGCGAGGCCATAACAGGCTCCGTACTGTCCGGCAGACGAACCCTGCGGGAGAGACGACGGCTGAGGCGCGTCGTCGCCGAAGGAGCAACCGCCCCGGAAACTCTCAGGCAACCGGACCGCGGGGGGATGTCACTCTGGAAAGCAGGCGGCATTTGCCGCCTCACCGAAGGCGAAAGCCCGTTAGGAACCACGGGTGAATCTCTCAGGTATCCCGACAGAGGGGGCACGCTGGTTTCCAGTCCAAAGGGGCTGCGAAATCACCAAACCTGAGAGGGGAGGGTCGTGCGATCGCCGGTATAGACAAAACAGACCTGAAAAGAACCCCTTTGTATGACCTGCATCTAGACCGAGGCGGCAAAATGGTGTCGTTCGCAGGCTATGAAATGCCTGTGCACTATTCCAACGGTATTCTCAGTGAACACAATCACACACGTGCGGCGGCCTCTATCTTTGACGTATCGCACATGGGCCAGGTTGTCCTGCGGGGAGATAATCCCTCAGCGGCGCTGGAGAGCCTCGTGCCCGGCGATATCGCTAGTCTTGAGCCAGGCCGGATGCGCTATACGCAGTTCACGAATGACGTGGGTGGCATAATAGATGATCTTAGGGTGACCAATGCCGGTGACTACCTTTTCTTGGTGGTCAACGCCGCCCGCAAAGATGCAGATGTTGTACACCTAAAAAATGCGCTTCCAGATGACACGGAAATCGAGGTGCTTGAGGATAATGCGTTGATAGCGCTACAGGGCCCATCGGCTGCGCCGGTGTTGTCCAAATATGTGCCAGATGCCGGAAATATGCCATTCATGTCGTCATTACAGTTCACAATTGAGGGTATACCCGTTGTGGTGACGCGGTCTGGATATACCGGTGAGGATGGGTATGAGATAGCGACACCGTCGGCAAACGCGGTTCGCCTCACCGAACTAATTCTGGCTGAGGATGGCGTCCAACTTGCCGGCCTCGGTGCCCGGGACTCTCTGCGGCTGGAGGCCGGGCTCTGTCTGTATGGTCACGATATCGACGAAATGACCACGCCAGTGGAGGCGGCCCTATCATGGTCAATATCAAAAAGGCGTCGAGCAGGGGGTGGATTTCCGGGTGCAGAGATCATCCGACGCCAGATTACCGACGGCGTTGATCGCAAACGTGTTGGGATTTTGCCCCATAGCAGGGCTCCTGCACGCGAAGGTACAGACATTATAGGTGCTAACGGAAATTCCATCGGCACGGTGACATCCGGGGGATTCGGCCCGTCGTTCGGCGGCCCTGTCGCGATGGGGTATGTCCGATCGGCGTACGCGGAGAAGGACACGCAGGTGAACCTCATGGTGCGTGGCAAGCCACGTCCGGGACGTATCGCCGGCATAAAATTCATTCCTAACAGATATTACAGAGGCTAGGAGTACGCCAAATGGGCAATCTCAAATATTCAAAGGAACATGAGTGGGTTCGCTTGGAAGGCGACATCGCCACTGTGGGGATCAGTCAGTTCGCGCAGGAACAATTGGGCGATGTCGTGTTCGTCGAACTGCCGGATGTTGGCAAGGTGGTCGAACAGGACGGAGATGCCGCGGTGGTTGAATCCGTAAAGGCGGCGAGCGAAGTATACGCGCCAGTTTCTGGCGAGGTAGTTGAAGTAAATTCGGAGTTGGAAGACGACCCTGAACTAGTCAACCGAGCGCCTACCGGCGACGGTTGGTTTCTAAAGATCCGCATCAGCGATCCGTCGCAGCTCGACGATATGATGGACGAGGCTTCCTATAGTGATTTTGTGGCGGGTCAGAGCTGATGCGTTACCTGCCGCTTACTAATACCGATCGCTGCGACATGCTAACGGAGATAGGTGTCTCGTCCGTGGATAGCCTTTTTGGGGACGTACCGGAAAGCGTGCGCCTGACCGAGATGATCGATCTCCCCGATCATCAGGGAGAGATAGAGGTGGAACGAACAATCGGGGCGATGGCCGCAGAAAATACTTCTGCGGGCAGCGTTCCTTTTTTTCTGGGGGCAGGGGCCTACCGCCACCATGTACCTGCGACGGTCGACCACGTGATCCAGCGCGGTGAATTCCTGACATCCTACACGCCCTATCAACCCGAGGTTTCACAGGGAACGCTGCAATATCTGTTCGAATTTCAAACCCAAGTTGCGCTTATTACCAGTATGGATGTTGCCAATGCGTCTATGTATGACGGCGCAACTTCCTGTGCTGAGGCGGCGTTGATGGCTCGCAGGGTTACCAAACGGGGCGACGTAGTTCTGTCGGGTGGGCTGCATCCCCATTACGCGGAAACGACCCAAACATTGCTGAAATACTTGGATGCCGAAGTTAACGCTTTACCGCCGGATACCAGTGGTCGCGAAGATATCGCGTCACATATCGGAGACAATACAGCCTGTGTTGTTATCCAGTATCCGGATCTTTTCGGCCGCGTACGGGATATGCAATCTATTGCGGATGCCTGTCATCACGCCGGTGCTCTTCTGGTGGTTGCGGTGACTGAAATCGTTGCTCTTGGAGCATTGAAAGCGCCCGGCGACATGGGAGCCGACATAGTGGCCGCAGAAGGTAGGTCAATTGGAAACCCGCTCAATTTCGGTGGGCCCTATGTTGGACTCTTTGCGACGCGGGACAAATATGTTCGCCAGATGCCTGGTCGACTGGCCGGCGAAACTCTAGATGTTGATGGAAAACGCGGCTGGGTATTGACCCTGTCCACGCGAGAACAACACATTCGTCGAGAGAAAGCCACGAGTAATATTTGCACGAATTCGGGACTCTGTGCCTTGGCCTTTACTAGCCACATGTCTCTGCTTGGCGAGGATGGATTTCGACAGCTAGCGATGCTTAATCACGCCAAAACAGTTCAGCTTGCCGATCGGATATCAGGTGTTGGAATAAACGTTCTGAATGATAGTTTTTTCAATGAATTTACCGTGGAACTCGAGGTGCCGGCTATGCCTGTGGTCGACGAACTCGCACGACAGGGCGTGCTCGCTGGGGTGCCGATGTCGCGCCTTTACCCGTATCGGCCGGAAGTTGAAAATCTATTGTTGATCGCGGTCACAGAGACCGTAACAGATGACGACATGGAACGCCTAGTCTCAGCTTTGGCGGGGGCCGGTTAATGGAAACGCCGATTACCGATACTTTCACTGGTAACAAAGGACTGCGTATCGAGGAGCTGCTGATATTCGAACAGGATGCGGTCGGGCGGTGCGGTGTCGATCTTCCGGAACCGCCGGCTGTTCAAAACCGGCTCGGCGACGTCGAACGGCAGAATGCGATAGGCCTTCCAAGATTGTCCGAGCCTCAAGTTATGAGGCACTACACAAGGCTAAGCCAGAAAAACTATGCCATTGACGCGGGGTTTTATCCCTTGGGGTCATGTACAATGAAACATAACCCGCGCCTGAACGAAAAAGTGGCTCGATTACCGGGACTGGCTGACCTGCATCCGCTTCAACCGGTGTCGACCGTGCAGGGTGCGCTCCGTCTTATCGATATGCTGGCGCACTGGATCAAGACACTGACTGGCATGCCGGCTGTTGCCATGTCCCCCGCAGCAGGCGCACACGGTGAGCTGTGTGGTCTGATGACGGCGCGTGCTGCGCTTGAGGCGATGGGCGATCCCCGCAAGAGGGTCTTGGTACCCGATTCTGCGCACGGGACCAACCCAGCGACAGCAGCGATCTGCGGTTATGAAGTCCAAGCGATTCCTCTTAACGATCGGGGAAGGGTTGATCTAGCCGCGCTGAAAGCGGCAGTTGATGAGGACGTGGCCGCTTTCATGCTTACTAATCCAAACACCTGTGGACTTTTCGAAGACGAAATACTCGAACAGTCGGAGGTGGTACATGATGCAGGCGCGTTTTTCTATTGCGACGGTGCTAATTTCAACGCCATCGTTGGGCGCGTTCGCCCGGGCGATCTCGGAATCGACTGCATGCACCTCAACCTTCATAAGACTTTTTCGACTCCTCATGGCGGCGGCGGCCCGGGCAGCGGGCCCGTGGTGCGTTCAGAGGCGTTATACGCTTATGCACCACATCCATTGGTGGTTAAAAGCGTGGACGGTTTTCACCAAGTGGTACACCCAAATGACCCCGGCGGGGCACACCCCTATTGAATAC
>JAYYZV010000120.1:0-10669 GCA_036339975.1 Pseudomonadota bacterium
GGCGACACCTTGATGTCGATCATGCTTTCCGCGGGTATTACGAGGCACGACGCGCATGACGCGGTCAGTGCACTCCGTAACGTATACGACCCCAAGGATCTGCGTGTCGGACAGAACATCCACCTGACATTCTCGCCAGATAACAACCTCAAGGAAATGGTGCTCGAGCTCAGTGTCATCCGCCAAGTAGCCGTCCGCCGCGATAAAGCGACCCCGTTTCAGGCATTCGAAACCAAGCGAAAACTGACCCGAAAGACCAGCTTTGCCCGCGGCACAATCAGATCTAGCCTGTACAAATCTGCAGTCCGCCAGAACGTACCCCAGTCCGTCCTCGCCGAATTAGTGCGAATATACAGCTGGGCCGTCGACTTCCAGCGTGAAATCAAAAAAGGCGACGAGTTTGAAGTAGCCTACGAAAGTTTAGTTGATAATAAGGGTGATGTAATGCGGCACGGCGAAGTAATCTTCGCCCAAATGACACTTTCAGGCGCGCCGAAGCCGTTGTACCGGTTCGAACTCCAATCAGGAAAAACGGGGTACTTCGATAATAACGGCCGTAGCGCTAGGCGACCGCTACTTCGTACGCCCATCGACGGCGCACGGCTTTCTTCTCGTTATGGAAAACGGCGCCACCCGATACTCGGCTATACAAAAATGCATCGCGGAGTCGATTTTGCCGCCCCGACCGGGACACCCATTTACGCCGCCGGCGATGGCATCATTTCTTTCCGAGGACGCAAGGGCGCATTCGGAAAATACGTAAGAATTCGCCACGCAAACGGGTATAGTTCCGCATACGCTCACATGAGCCGCTACAAGAGAGGCGTTACTCTCGGTACCCGTGTAAAACAAGGTCAGGTCATCGGTTTTGTCGGCAGTACGGGACGCTCGACCGGCCCGCATCTGCACTATGAAATTCTCGCAGGCGGCCGACGGATGAACCCTTTAACAATCAAGATGCCGTCCGGTGCCAAGCTAGGCCGCAAGGACCTCTCCCGTTTTCAGGTGAAGCGCGAAACCATCGCTGCCCTGATCGCCGATCTGCAGAGGAAAGAAAGCATCACTCAGCGCTAAGAGCTGCCAATCATCTGGTACATCCTCTAGACGCCTTAGCCTTCCCGAAATTATTTTGCCTTGTTTAAGCCTGATCTTGATTTAGCTGCAGCCCGTTAGGCAGCGTCACCCTTAATTAGTTGCCGGTTCGGCACTGGCGTTTTCTGTTGCCGGTTCGGCACGGTCATTTTCTCCATTATCTTCTTGTGCCGACGCATCTGCGGGAGGCACGCCTTTTTCTGCAGATTTACCTTCACTTTCCGACGCCTCTTTGGCTCCCGCATTACTGCGGCCATTTCCACGCCCGTTGCGCCGGCGCCGGCCATTCTGGGCGAACTCGTTTTCAGATGCGTCGACGTTCTCGGACACCTCACCTTTGTGCTGGGCATCACCGTCCGCATCGGCATTGTGTTGCTGCTGACGCTGCTGCTCGTTCGCGGCGTTCATGACACGGTAATAGTGCTCAGCAAACTGGTAGTAACTTTCGGCACTGATACGATCGCCGGCTGACGAGGCATCACGTGCAAGAGTCAGGTATTTTTCAACGACCTGCTGAGCATTGCCGCGAACTTTAACGTCCGCACCGTTACTTTCAAATGACTGGTTACGCGGATTTCCGCCTTTTCGGCCGTTACCCCGCCCCCTCATACGATTTTTGTTCGGGCCCTGTCTCATAGCGCCTTCATATCCGTTTCCATTCTGATTTTTCCGCCCCGCACATCGCCAAAAATCTACCAAACCCACCGGCCAGCAGCCGGAATTCGGAGATTGGCATTGTGTTACAGGGTGTTTTCAAGTCGACGGTCAAACAATTTTTATTTACCTCGCCGACAAGTGTACCCTAGTCGGGAATCGCACGTATTCCAACCTTTTTTTAAGCAATCTTTATCTTTGTAAACCGCCGTCATGGGAGAGTATTAATGCCCTCTCGTGCCCCGCGAGGTCTCTACGCGACCCATCAAAACGGTAACCAGCGGCATTAAAGATAGTAGCTACACGTCTGGCCTGGCCCGGGCCAGTTTCAAGTATTACTGTGCCACCGGGCGACAAAACAGGTCCTATACACTTGGCGAGCATTCTATAAGCTTCCATTCCGTCGACACCACCATCAAGGGCCACCGTGGGGTCGTGCTCCTTAACTTCCGGAGCCAACCCGGGAATATCTTCCGACGGTATATAGGGTGGGTTAGACAGCACAATATCAAAAGGCGCCTTGACGCCCTCGGTCCAAGTTGTGCTATGAAATTCTACCCGATCGGCCAAACCAAGCGTCGAAGCATTGCGCCCAGCGCAGGCAACCGCCTCCGGGTCGATATCGGTCCCTACTCCATGCACGGCAGGCAGCCGATGCATTGCCGAAAGCAGCAAACAGCCGGTCCCAGTGCCGATATCCAGAATTCGGAGATCACTTGCCACCCCTTTTGCGATGTCCAGAGCGGCCTCTACAACAGTTTCGCTATCCGGCCGGGGATCCAATGTCGCCTGGACGACCTCGAACTCCAGACTAAAAAATTCACGCTTTCCCAGAATTCGCGATACCGGCTCTCGAGCATGCCGGCGACCGATCATTTCTCGGAAGACACTGACCACGTCCATTGAGAGGAGCGCATCCGGATCACGCAGCATGTCTTCCCGGCTTAGACCGAAGGCAGCCGAGGCCAGAATACGCGCGTCCGCAGCTGCATCTTCGATTCCGGCCGCGCTTAGCGGCGGTATAGCTTTCCGCAAAACATTGCGCAGACTGGTTCCGGCTGCGGTCACATGACCTCGGCAAGTTTATACGCCTGATCCTCAGCCGTTAATGCGTCGACAATCTCATCCAGCGCTTCACCTGCCAGCACGCGGTCAAGCTTGTGGAGAGTAAAATTGATTCGATGATCCGATACTCGGCCCTGAGGGAAGTTATAGGTTCGAATGCGCTCCGAACGGTCACCTGACCCTACCTGACTGCGCCGATCCTCTGCGCGGGCTTTAGCTTGCGCCTCGCGTTCGGCGTCATAGATTCGCGCCCGGAGAATTTTGAGCGCTTTTGCCCGGTTCTTGTGTTGGGATTTCTCGTCCTGCTGCTGGACCACTATACCTGTCGGGAGATGGGTGATACGCACAGCACTGTCTGTCGTGTTAACATGCTGGCCACCCGCTCCCTGAGCACGGTAGGTATCGATCCGAAGATCAACCTCCTGGATTTTTACATCTACCTCCTCGGCTTCGGGTAACACGGCAACCGTCGCAGCCGACGTATGGATTCGACCACCGGACTCCGTTTCCGGCACACGCTGCACCCTGTGTACACCGGATTCGAACTTAAGCCGCGCAAAAACGCCCTTGCCGCTTATTTCAACGGAAGCTTCTTTAATGCCACCAATGCCCGTGTCGGAGAAACTCATGATTTCGAATTTCCAGCGATGCTTGTCGGCATAGCGCTGATACATTCGCAATAGATCAGCGGCAAACAGCGCCGCTTCCTCTCCGCCGGTTCCAGCGCGGACCTCGAGAATAGCGTTTTTATCATCGGCGACGTCGCGCGGAAGCAGCATAATTTGCAGGTTTCGCTCAAGCTCGGGTACCCGCGCGGTCAATTCTTTGAACTCCCCCTGCGCTAAGGTTTTCATCTCAGAATCAGTTCCCGGGTCAGCTATCAATTCCGCCAGATCTCCGGCTTCGCAATGAGCGGCGCGAAGTTCTCGAATCGCGGCGACAATAGGGTCGAGTTCCGCGAACTCTCGCGACATGCGCACAAATTCATCGGCATCACCTCCGTCTCCACTGGACATCAGGTTTGAAAGTTCCTGATGGCGAGACACTATCTGGTCTAGTCTTTCGTCCAGGCTCACGATTATTACTCCTTCGATTTATCGCCTTTGTCCGTAAGGCCATAAAGTTCTATGATAAGTCTCTCCGCGTCTAAGACATCATCAGGTTTTTCCGCCACCAGTTTACGCAAGGTTTCCGAAGGATCGTGCAACAGCCGGTTAATCAGACGCCGGGTGACTTCATCGACCGCCATAACTCCGTCATTATCCGCGAGGACGTCCCGCCGGATTCGTTCGAAGTGCTCTCGAAGTGCCAAAATAGCAGGCACGGCGTCGCGTTCCGCCACAGTCCGCTGGTAATCATGAATTTCAGCGTCGATAATCGATTCCGCCTCGGCCGCTGCCTTTTCCCGCTCAAACCGGCCTTCCAGCACAATGCCTTCGAGATCATCAAGCGAATACACGAACGCGCCGTCAACATCGTTAACTGCTGGATCGACATCGGACGGGATTGCCGCATCTAAAAATAGCATTGGACGCCGCCTCCGCGCGGCAAGCGCAGACGATACATTCTGCGTGTCAAACAAATATCGGCCACCCCCGAGAGACGTGACCACGATATCCGCCTCCGCTAGTAGGCCAGACAAGTCGTCAAGATCCCTAAAATGGCAATTGTAGCGGCGCGCAGTAATCTCGGCACGGGCACGTCTTCGGGCAACGACGGTCATATGCGATAGACCGCTATCGCATAATTGATCCGCGATAAGTTCTCCCATTTCGCCGCCAGTGACGAGTATTGACCTAACGCCCCCAAAATCGCCATGAACGTCTCGTGCAACCTGAACAGCGCAAGCTGCCATCGAGACTGGCTGCTGGCCGACTACTGTCTCGGTGCGGATACGCTTCGATGTCCTGTTGACTTCCTGAATGAGGGTGATCAACTCTGCATTCAGAAACCCGGCGACATCCGCGATACGCACCGCTTCGCGAAACTGTCCCGTTACCATCGGCTCGCCGATAATAGGGCTATCGAGCGCTGCTGAAACTCGAATTAGGTGACGGAGAGCATCCTCCGCCTGATAAAAATACGTCTGACGACGGATCTCGGCCTCATCAAATCCGCCCAGCTGCGCCAACGAATATACCGCGCCTGCACGTGCGGCGATATGGTCAGATGCGATCCCGAAAATTTCCGTGCGGGCACAGGTAGACATCACGACAACATCTGAAAACCCAGTCTCTCGGACACCGGACAAAAATCGGGGTATATCCTGTTCCGCTATGAAAAGCCTGTCGCGCGTCGCTTCCGAGCTAGTCTGGTGACTGGCACCAACGACGACGAGACGACTGAGGGTCCGCTCGTCCGACATTGGCCCGCTAACGAAATTGTTCTAGACGAGTTTGAAGCTGGTCCAGCAGCACCAGTTCCTGCTCGCCGGAATCTAGGTCACGGACAGTTGCGGAATTTTGGTCTAGCTCGGTGTCACCAATGATTACCGCCGCACAGGCATCGATGGTGTTGGCGCGCTTCATACGCTGTTTCATTTTTCCGCTATAACCGAGATCGACAGTCAACCCTGCACGCCGCAGATGGTCTGTAAGTTTACGACCAATTTCCTCAGCGGTGTCACCCAGCGGGATTACCGCGATTGGGCGCGTCTTTTTGGGACTACCGCCGATAAGCATCGAAAGACGTTCGATTCCCGATGCCCAGCCAACACCTGGCGTTGCCGGCCCGCCCATCTGCTCGACGAGACCGTCATACCGCCCCCCCGCGAGTAACGCGCCTTGGGCGCCGAGCGCAGCCGTAGTGAATTCAAATGTCGTATGGCAGTAGTAGTCAAGCCCGCGAACGAGGCGCGAATTCCTTTCCCATGTAATCCCCAGTTCATTTAGGCCGGCACAGACTTCGGCGAAAAACTCGCGCGATTCGGAATCTAGGCTGTCATCAAATTCAGGTGCGCGGGCGACGATGGTGCGGTCTCCTTCATTCTTGGAATCCAAAATACGGAGCGGATTACGTTTCAGACGGTTCTGACTTTCGGTAGACAAATCATTGCGGTGATCACCAAAATACTCGAAAAGCACTTTTCGATAAGCGGCACGACTATCCATGTTTCCTAGGGTATTCAGTTCGAGGGTAGCATTGCCTCGCACACCCAACTCGTCAAGAATTGCCGCGCCCAGCGCGATGACTTCCACATCACCGTAGGAATTGGCAACACCCAGCAGTTCAACGCCGATCTGATGAAACTGGCGTAGGCGACCTTTTTGCGGGCGCTCATATCGGAACATGGGGCCCGTATAGAAATATTTAAGCGGCAAATTCTGACTTAGACCGGCTGAAATTAGAGCCCGGGCGATCCCGGCCGTCCCCTCCGGTCGCAAGGTGATACTATCACCACCCTTGTCCGAAAAGGTGTACATTTCCTTTGTGACGATATCGGACGTTTCTCCCAAAGTCCTCGCAAAGACTTCGCTGAACTCAAATATCGGGGTCGCTACCTCTTCGTAGCCGTACCGTTCGGAAATACGTCTGCCGATGTTAGTAACATGGCGTGCTCTCCTAGCGTCCTCTGGGAGAAGATCATGCGTGCCACGGACAGGTTTAAGAGACGTCATTTGACAATCTGGTTCTAGAAGACTGGAAACTGAAAACCGATTCCTAATGCGTTATAGCCGATTCCGGGGCTACGCCAAAGAGCGCAAAATTAATCTCTAATTGGAACCACTCAGAAGGCTTCTCGCGTTTAACGGTATATTGCGCCGCACCTCGCCGATTTTACCGAGCGGCGGCACCGGTTCTCCGCCGACGGTGATCTGCAACCCGCCAGCATTGCCGGTTTCGAGTAGAAGTCCAGCCTTCGCCGGCACCTCGTAACTTTTTCCGGGACGCATTAGCCCGGAAAATATCTTTTCGTTATCCTCCGTTTTAACCGCCACCCAGCTGTCTGTGATGGCACGCACAACGATGCTTACAGTTTTAGGTGAATCGACCGGCAGCGTGCGGCTGGCTGAACTTTCTGCCACCGGCGGGGTGGATGTCACCCGCAGCGTCGTTTTCTCCTCAGGTTCTGTTGCGGTCATTTCCGACGCGTCGTCAGCAGTCTCAGTCTGTAATGTCTGAGCTAGGGGGGCGGATTCGGTCTGCCGCGAGGGCGAGGGCGCTGCTTGATCAGGTAGACTCTTTTTTTCAAGGCCGGAGAGAGCTCTCGGTACCTTGTTCACCATGTTAAACGATTGTTCGCTGGATGATGACAGATAATACCAACCGCCATAAGAACCCACGGCGATCAAGGCGGCAATGAGTAAGATCGAAGCATTGGGCAACCGGCCGTCTTCGACAGGTGACGGCATTTGTAAACGGGTTTTATTACTGATTTTCGAGCCCGCCATCCTGAAACGACGGACAATTTTCTCGCCATCTAGACCCAAATAATCTGAATATCCCCGCAAAAAACCACTCGCATAGACGCTGCCTGGCAGGTCTTCCAGACGTCCATCCTCGATAGCCTCTATATATCCCCGCCTAATCCGCAGGTCCTGAGCGACCGTCTCAAGGTCTTGTCCAAGGTTCTCACGAGTTTCGCGCAGCATGGCGCCCAGCTCGGCGGCCTCAAATTCTTTCTCCTGTTCGGGCATCGTCGCATTCATGATTAAGCGTTCCCAACGGGAAGTCCCGTTACTACCGCAATAACATATCCCTACTCAACGCGGGCATGGCCACTCTAAGTGGAAGAAAAATAGCAAAGAAATCAATTGGATATCAACTTCAAACTGTTTTGTTAAAATCCTAAATAACTCAAACGCGATACCATGATCCTTTCCATAGACCTAAGCTTGCGCCGGAGCCCACAATCAGGCACTTGGTCTCTCCCAGACTTTATCCCAGTGAGTCAGAGACCACCATCACAACCCCGGTCAGCAAAGCAACTCGAAATAAGTGGTAAAGCAGGCCTTGTCCATCAATCCGGATGGTGTTCTCGGGCAGTAAGGGCGTCGACCGCTTCCGCCAAGAGATCGGAAATTATGTCGGCGACCGGTTTCTCCTCTCTGACCATCCCGACGCTTTGGCCAGCCATCAACGAACCCGTTTCGACATCGCCATCCACAACAGCCCGACGTAACGCACCGGCCCAGAAATGTTCAATTTTAAGCCGGGCTTCAGTCAGGTCGATCTCGCCGCGGCCGAAAGCATCGATCACATCGCGCTGGGTTGCCTGAAAATCCCGAGTTGCATCATTCTGAAGTGCCCGCACTGGAATGACTGAAAACTGGGGGTCGAGTTGTACGGAAGGCACTGCATCGCGCGCCGACGCGCGGATAAAAGCCTTCTTGAAGTTTACATGGGCGATAGACTCTGTAGCACAAACGAACAGCGTGCCGAGCTGACAACCAGACGCCCCCATCTCCAGATACGAGACGACCGCATCGCCGCGACCGATACCTCCGGCGATAAAGACGGGCACCTCATCTATGTGAGGCAAAATCTCCTGCGCCAAAATACTGGTGGCAACCGGTCCGATATGTCCGCCGGCCTCCGCCCCTTCAATCACCAGCGCATCAGCGCCCTGCCTGATCAGCCGCTTGGCAAGGCCAAGTGTAGGTGCAAAACACACCACCTTCGCGCCGCCGTCCTTAACCTGCTTGATCGGAGGCTTTCCGGGCAATCCACCAGCGAGGATGATATGACCTACCTGATGTTTCAGGCAGATGTCGATGAGGTCCTCGAGCTCCGGATGCATCGTGATCAGGTTCACCCCGAAGGGCTTTTCGGTCAAAACCGCCGTAGCCTCAATCTCCCGGTCCAACAAATCAGGCGTCATAGCGCCACAGGCTATGACGCCGAAGCCGCCGGCATTTGACAGTGACGAGACCAGATTGCGTTCAGACAACCAGGTCATAGCGCCACCCATAAGGGCATAATCGGTACCGAGAAATTCTCGGCCCCGTCGCCACAGAGCGTCTAGTTGCTTGAGCGGTGCACTCATGTCCGGTTTAGCCCGAGACCACGTCCAACTCGTAGGCAGTATGAAGCGACCGTAACGCAAGCTCGGTGTAAGCATCCGAAACAAGGACACTGATCTTGATTTCAGAGGTCGAAATAACCTGAATGTTAATGCCTTTTTCAGCCAGCGCCTGAAACATCCTCATCGCGACGCCCGCATGACTGCGCATTCCGACGCCAACAACCGATATCTTCACTACATCTGGGTCGCCTTCGACGCGTTCGAACCCCAGTGCTTCCCTCTTAGACCCAAGAACTTCCAACGTGCGGGCAAGGTCATCCTTAGGCACCGTGAAAGTTAAATCCGTAAAGTTGCCGTCTTCGGAAACGTTCTGGACGATCATGTCTACGTTGATATTTGAGTCGGCCAACGGTCCAAATATAGCGGCGGCAATACCCGGGTTATCAGGCACCCGCACCAGCGTGATCTTGGCTTCGTTGCCGCTATGGGTGATTCCACTGACGATTTCCTGTTCCACAATTTCTTCCTCATCTACGACTAGGGTGCCGGGCACATCTACAAAGCTCGAAAGAACCTGCAACCTGACCCGGTGGTTCATGGCAAGCTCGACTGATCGGGTTTGAAGCACCTTCGCTCCTAGAGACGCCATTTCCAGCATTTCCTCGTAGGTGATCCTTTCGAGCTTCTGCGCCCGTGTGACGATACGAGGATCGCTTGTATATATTCCGTCCACATCGGTAAATATATCACACCGATCGGCATCGACCGCGGCAGCGAGCGCGACCGCAGATGTGTCGGAACCCCCACGTCCAAGCGTAGTAATGCGGTTGTCGGGTGAAATTCCCTGAAAACCGGCCATTACGGCAACCTGACCGCGGCCTAAACGTTCAATCATTTCTTTTGCCTGTACGTCCAGAATGCGGGCGCGGCTGTGGACGGCATCCGTGGTCATTGGAATTTGCCAACCGAGCCAGGACCGGGCATCCACGCCAATGTTCTGTAACGCCATCGCCATTAGTCCGACAGTGATCTGTTCACCGGCGGAGACAACGACGTCGTATTCCCGAGCGTCGTGCACAGGCGAGGCCTCGCGTGTCCATTGGACGAGCTGGTTTGTCGTGCCCGCCATAGCCGATACAACAACCACAACCTCATCGCCGCCATCGACAGATTTCTTTACCCGACTCGCAACAGCCTGAATCCGCTCAACATCAGCAACCGACGTGCCGCCAAATTTTTGCACGATACGCGCCATAAGTGCTCCTCGACTTTGTCTGCGCCGTACCATTGCACCCGGTCAGGTAATCCCGTCGGTCCGTAATTTTTGCGCATGGAAATAGGCTTACTTGCCTCGCGCGACGCGGGCGCATAAATACTCGCAAGAACTTTTACAAGCAAGTAGAGGTTAAGAAAGGGCCATGCCGACCGTAGGCGCCACAACTATAGATCCGCAAGATGTCGCTCGGTTTTCGGCCATTGCCGGCGAATGGTGGAATCCTGATGGAAAATTTAAGCCCCTTCACCGGTTTAATCCAATCCGACTAAAATATATCCGTGACCGGATGTGTGACCAATTCGACCGCGACCCTCAGTCGCTGCGACCTTTCGATGGGCTTAGAATTCTCGATGTAGGCTGCGGCGGCGGCCTGATTTCTGAGCCCCTGACGCGAATGGGGGCAAATGTGACCGGCATCGACGCCTCTGACGGTAATATACGCACAGCGCAAGTCCATGCCAATCAGAGCGGACTGGACATCGACTATAGGGCCACAACGGTGGAAGACCTATCCGCTGCGGGCGAAACATTCGACGCGGTCGTTTCACTGGAAGTCGTCGAGCATGTCGCCGATGCTGATCTATTTATGGATGGATGTGCCGCGCTGATGTCGAAAA
>JAYYZV010000121.1:0-7491 GCA_036339975.1 Pseudomonadota bacterium
GAACTTTCCAAGGAAGATATTTGTGTCGTCGCGTTGCACCCCGGTATCGTTGCAACCGGGATGACAGAGGGCAAAGGCACTCCCGCTGATGAGGTTGCCCGCGACCTCAAAGAGACGATCGAACGCCTCAGACAAAATCAATCGGGAAAATTTCTCGACCGTTTTGGCCAAGAGATTTCCTGGTAGGTCGCTACGAAAATACCAGACTAAGTTCAGGTACTGCGATTAGCAAAATGGTTACCATTAGCATCACGAAGGCAAACGGCATTGCACCCAGGAATATCTGGTTCAACGTTATGCGGTCATCGTTCAAAGTCGATTTCACCACGTAACACGTTATTCCTAACGGTGGCGTGAGCAGTCCGATTTCAACGGCTATCACCGTGACCACGCCGAACCAGATCGGATCACCCCCAAAAGTCGCCAATGAGGGCAGAGCAAGCGGCAGGATGATTAGCATGATCGAAATCGAGTCGAGGATCATGCCGAGTAGTATCAAAATCAGTACATAGACTATGATAAAAACGGTAAAGCTGTCACCGACGTACCCGCCCATCTGCTGAGGTAACCCGGATAGTGCCAGCATGCGCGAATAAATGTTGGCGGCGAGGATCAAAAACAGAATTGACACCGTAATGTGTCCCGTTTCAACAAGAACGCCCCAAAGCGTCTTCCAGTTCAATTTTCGTTTGAGCAATCCGATGATCAAGGCGCCAAAGGCCCCCGCCGCACCTGCCTCCGGCGGCTTAAAAATGCCGCCGTAAATCCCGCCAATCACAAACACGACAAGGCTGATAATTGGGAAAAGCTTTAAGAATGCCGATTTTATAGATTCACCGTCAACGGTGCGGTCCCGCATCGCTCTGACATCACCGACCCATTCCGGCTTCCACGTCGCCATGGCAAGGATAAGTAATGCGAAAGCGACTGATAGGATCAGCCCCGGCACGATGGCCGCGATAAACAAAACGCCGACTGATTGTTCAGCGATAAACGCATACACAATAAATAAAAGACTGGGCGGTATCAGCATCCCTAGAACGGATGATCCCGCTACCACACCAACCGAAAATCGCGCCGTGTATCCCTGCGTCATCATTTCCGGCGTCGCAACACGGGTGAAAACCGCTGCGGATGCGATAGAAGAGCCGGTGATTGCGGCGAAGACGGCGTTCGCAGCAACGGTTGCAATGCCGAGACCGCCGCGGACCCGTCTCAGAGCCCACCGAGCAACTTGAAAGGTTTCTTTGCCAACGTCTGCCGCCGCCACCAACAGCCCCATCAAAACAAACAACGGCACCACACCGAAGAAATAGTTCTTCATATACTCCGCGCCGGCCTGCGGAAGCATGCGTTCCGCTATGGCGGTATTACCTTTCATCATCCAGATACCACAGAAACCAAGAACGATCAGTGCGATCCCGATCGGCATTCCCGCGTAGATCAAGATCAACATACATATGATAGAAAGAATACCGATTTGCGCATTAGACAATTCGGCGGTTGTCAGCAGGTAGATAACGATCGCAAAGGCTGCCAGCGCTATCAGCCAACCGTATCCCCTCTTCACGCCGCCGCTGTCGTCTAGAGGCTTTCTAAGTGCCCGACCAGCACCCGCTATTTCACGAATGAAACGTAATAGAAATTCAATGCCGGTGGCAGCTGCGCCCACCAGTAGGACCAGATAGAATGGCCAAACTATAAACGTGACGACACCAGGCACGCCGGCGATCTCGTCTTCGATCCAAGCATCGGAGAACTCGCCCCAGAAACCTTGCACCATGATAAGAAAAACGACAATGCCGAACAGATTGAAAATCGAATTGAACACGCGCCCGGCAAACGGCCGCTTCACCTCAAGCCACTCAATCAGCAACTCGGCCCGGGTAAACCGGCCTGCATGTAGCGTGTTTGCAAGCTGCAGGTAAATCGTTCCCGCGATCGAAAAAGCAATGATCTCGGGGACGCCGTTGAGTGGATAATTGAGTACGTTTCGCGAGAATATATCAGCGCAGATGATCAGCATCATACCAAACACCCAAAGGGTGCCGATACTGTTCATCAAATTGGTAAGGCCAGTGAACAGGCGAACGGGGCGCCCGACTATGGTCTCCCCGTTCGACGTTTGGCCCGCCTGAGCGGGATCTGTCACCCGCTTTATCCGTTAGAAGAACCGATCAGAGGCCTTCATCCCAGTTGCGAAGAGGTTTAGCGCCTGCAGCCCGCGCCGCATCCATGAAGGTTTTCATCACCGCCTTCGCCGGAATGCCTTTCTTTTCATTAGCATCCACCCATTCCTTCGCAATGTTCGGCATCGCTGCTGCCCATTTTCGGCGTTCCGCTGCCGGCAAGGTCGTAACGATCGCCCCCTGCTTGGCCATCAATTTGAGAAACAGGCCAGCTTTCTTCTCGATGATTGCAGCCTGTTTCGCGGAATATTCAGCGCCCAACTTCATGAAAATATCCTGCATATACGCCGGCAAAGACTTCCAAGTATCCTTGTTCATGGTGATAGCACCAGATATCGGCCCACCCATGTCGACGACGGTCACGTACTTGCCAACTTCATGAAGCTTGAAGGGGAACATGCCGGTCGTAATGGTGATACCACCATCAGCGACACCGGTTTTCACGCCGTTATAGTAGACGGGCAGTCCGCCATTCACGGCAACCGCGCCGGTCCCGCGGACCCAGCCAGCCAGCGCGTCAGGGGCATACAATTTTTTGCCTTTGATGTCCGCAAGCGACTTCATTGGGAATTTGGTAAAAACGTTATACGTATCTGCGGCTTGGATACCGAGATAAACTTGGTTGTGTTTATCCCAAGCCTTGTTCATCGCCGGCACTTGTTGGTGCAACTTTTGGCCGATTGCCGTCAGGGCCTTAACGTCTCCCGTAACAAACGGTGCATAGAAAGATACGTTCATCAGCGGCATTTTGATCGGCTCCCAGAGGGTGCCGACCCAGCCTAAATCGGCCAAACCGTTCTGAACGCCTTCCAGCGTATTCTTGAAATTATACAACGCCCCGGCATAGGCTTGGGTCCACTTTATGGTATCGCCCTTACCCGCCGCGGTTACCCGGGCCATGGACTGCGGAACGACGTGATCCTTAATAACCTGCACCCAGGGCACGATCGGCGGATGGCTCGAACCCGCGGTTAGTTTGAATGTTTTAGCTGTCACTCCGGATGCAGCCAGTGTTAACGCAACACCCGCCGCTGCCGCGCCTAAAAGCGATTTCGATACAACTCTCATAAACTCACCCTCCCTATTAATTTTATATACAAACATTTTTCATATACCGTTGTAATTAAGCCCAGTATCACGGAATATCGGACGCATGCCAACCGCCTAACGGACACAAAGTTTGGGCTGCAAAGCCCTTCAATCGAGAGGGAGTTGCCGAACAATGGCGAAAACGCTCATAAAAAACGGAACAATAATTTCAATGGACCGCCGGGTCGGCGATTTCCCCAAGGGCGATATTCTGATAACCGGTGACAAAATCGAAAAAATCGGTAAATCGCTCCGGTCACCAGGTGCGAGCATTATCGATGCCAAGGGCAAAATTGTCATGCCTGGTTTTGTCAATGCCCATATTCATACATGGCAAACGGGTATCCGCGGCGTCGCGGGAAACTGGTCGATACCCGAATACCTGCAGGAAATGCACGCCCGCATCGCACCCCGCTACACCGCAAATGATACCTATCTCGCCAATCTGATTGGCGCGCTTAACCAGATAAACCTCGGCGCTACGACCATTTTCGACTGGTGTCACAACAATGCAACCTCGGGTCATACTGACGGTGCGATCAGGGGCCTCAAAGAATCGGGGGTCCGTGCCGTTTTCGGCCACGGTTCCCCAAAGCCAGACGCGAAGAAAGGCAGCCTGCCCTTTACCCATATTCCACATCCCCGCTCTGAACTAGAGCGTATAAGAAAAGGTGCTCTCTCAGACGACGAAGGTCATGTCACGTTGGCAATGGCAGCACTTGGCGTCGATTTTTCGACATGGGAGGTAACCGAGCACGATTTCCGTCTCGCCAAAGACCTTGACCTGATAATCAGCACACATGTCTGGGGGGCACCAAACCGACTTAACCCCGACGGGTATAAAAAGCTCAACAGGCTCGGCCTTCTGGACAGGCGACATAACATGGTCCACGGGAACTATCTCTCCGACACAGAACTCAAAATTGTCATCGATTCCGGAGCTTCGGTCACCATTACTCCGGAAGTCGAAATCCAGATGGGTCACGGCTCTCCGCTGATTGGTCGCGTCCGTAAGCTAGGCGGGAGGCCATCCCTCGGCGTCGACGTGGAATCTAATATCTCCGGCGACATGTTCACGGTAATGCGAATGGCATTGCAGCCGCAGCGGATGTTGGACAATCAAAAAATCGCTAAAGCGACGAAAGCCCCCGCGCAGGCCCTTTCGATCAAGCCACGAGAGGCACTACAATGGGCAACCATAGATTCTGCCCGAGCGCTCGGACTCGATAAGAAAGTCGGCTCCCTTAAGCCGGGAAAACAAGCCGATATCGTCATGTTGAATGCCAATGACCTGAACCTCTTCCCAGTGAACAACCCGATCGAAAGCGTTGTATTTCATGCACATGGTGGGAATGTTGACACGGTCATGATCGCAGGCCGGATCGTCAAGAAAAACGGCAAGTTGAAATACCGCGGTCTGGAGAAGAAAAAGGCGCAGTTGGCCCGGTCGGGCCGCAAAATCCTGAAAGGTGTAAAGATGGCCGCTTAGGCGGTTAAGGCCAGTGCCGCGGCACGATGCTCATCGAGCAAGCTTTCGAGGTCAAAATCGACTATTTTTTCATCGATGACGCGCCAGTCGCCGCCAACCATGACCCTATCGGCACGATGCGCCCCGCACAGGACCAAAGCAGCCAGTGGATCGCCAGCACCTGAAAATCTAGGCTCGTCCAACCGGAAAAACGAGAGATCTGCCTGCTTACCAACCTCTATCCGGCCAATATCATCTCTGCCGAGACATATAGCAGACCCCGACGTTGCCCAGCGTAAAACGTCCCCATGGCTGACCTTTGCCGCGCCGTATCGAAGTCTTTGTATCTGCAAAGCCTGACGGACTTCCTGCATCAGGTTCGATGCATCCTCCGAAGCAGAGCCATCAACACCAATCCCTACCGGCACTCCCGATGCTTCAAGATCAATTGCCGGGCACATCCCGGATGCCAGTAACATGTTAGAACCGGGGCAATGGGCTATCCCGGTCCCCGCCGCGCCGAGCCGCGCGATTTCGCTATGGTCAAAATGGATACCGTGAGCCAACCAGACCCGGTCGGTTAGCCATCCTACTTCCTCCAAATAGTCCAGCGGACGACAGGCAAACATTTCTTGACAGAACGCATTCTCATCCTCTGTTTCAGATAAGTGTGTATGCAGTCGGATGTTCCGTTGAGCGGCTAACAGAGCCGTATCGATCATGATTTCCCGCGTCACGGAGAACGGCGAACACGGGGCCAGTGCGATCTGAACCATCGCGCCGGGCGAGGGATCATGAAACGCATCAATCACACGTGCACTATCCGCTAAAATTGTATCCGCATCCTGCACCACGGACACCGGTGGCAACCCACCTTCCTCGACGGACAGGTTCATGGAACCGCGAGTTAGAGTAACTCGAACACCCATTGTTCTCGCCGCATCGACCTGAACATCAACCACTTCGTCTAAACCGTCGGGAAAAACGTAGTGATGATCGGCCGCCGTCGTACAACCCGACAGAAGAAGCTCTGCCAGAGCTAAACGCGTCGCGACGTGCAGATATTCTGGCGTCAGTCTTGCCCAGACCGGATACAAAGTTTTCAGCCAGTCGAACAGTTCCTTGTCGAGAGCCGGGCCATATGCGCGCGTCAGGGTCTGATAAAAATGGTGATGTGTGTTAACCAGCCCAGGAAGCAACACGCACCTAGAGGCATCAAAGGTTTCCTCGCAGGGTGCCGCGGGCGAAGCTCCCACGGAAAGGCACTCGGCAATGATGCCGTCTTCCACGACAATTCCCCCGGATGCCTCAGAAGAGAGGATGGCCAACGGTTCTTTAATCCAAGTACGCACAATGAACAGTATACGTCATTACCTCCCCCCTAGACACTGCGCATCGTCATAGTCATGCTCTGACGCCATGTCCGACTTTGATTATTTCCCGGAAAATTACGCTCGGGGCCGGGAACGGTTTCTTAGTGCCGCCAATAAAGCCAAGGCGGAGGTGCGTACCTACCCCGCCGGGTCATACGGCCCAGACGGAAATTCTGTCTTCACCGACGTCGCCCTGCTGGGCAATCAAGATGCGGGAAATGTGTTTCTCTGTAATTCAGCCACCCACGGCGTGGAAGGGTTTTGTGGATCCGGTGTCTTCACCGGTATTCTGGACAGTGGAGAAACGACAGACCTACCGCCAAACGTGCGACTGGTTTTGATCCACGCCTTAAACTGTCACGGTTTTGCGTGGCTGCGTCGAGTGACGGAAGAAAACGTTGATCTCAACCGCAACTTTGTCAATCACGATAGGGAACATCCCAAAAACATAGAATACACCAAGCTTCATCAAAGCATTTTGCCCGAAAACTGGAACCCAGATACTGTTGCCGCGTCTACGGCGATACTTGAGGCCTATGCTTCAAAAACGTCATTATACAAACTGCAATCAGTCCTAACCGGCGGCCAGTACGATCACCCGGACGGTATTTTCTACGGTGGTCGCGAACCGACGCAGGCTCACAAACGGTTTCTCGAAATCGTTGAGAACCATGTTGTAGGTGCCAGTCATGTCCTGTTTCTTGACTGGCATACAGGTCTGGGTCCATACGGGAAAGGGGAATTACTAGGTATGACCCGCCCCGGCAGCCCCCATGGCGACAGGGTCACCGAATGGTTCGAACACGGACTGCAAACACCCTCCGAGGGCCAGGCGACGTCGGCACCACTAACCGGCACGATCGGATCGGGTCTACGACGGAGATTTCATGACACGAAAACCGAAGTTACCAGCCTGACGGTTGAATTTGGGACCTATCCGATGCGGGAGGTGTTGATGCCCCTTATCGCGGACAACTGGCTGCACGCAAAGGGGGACCCTTCTAATGAGGTGGGGCGTACTATCAAGAGACAAATCCGGAAAGCACTCTATCCCGACGAGGATGACTGGAAGGAACTAGTCTGGGTCCGCGGCCGACAGTTAATGCGGCGCGGCATAGCGGGGCTGGGAGGGCTATAGCCTCGCGCGCCCGGCGCTGCTCACCTCATCCCTTAATTACCCCTTCTGCTCCGTTATGCACCTAAAAGAGGCGGCGCGACCTGAGGGCTATCAACCGGATCAGTGGGTCCAGTTTTTGTCACGGCTATGTGCAAAATTATCCGAATAAGATTTTCGCTTGGTGATCCGTCGCTTCGGCTCGCTGACCTGATAGTTCAACCCCTTCTTTTCACAAAACGCGATAGCTCTTTCTTT
>JAYYZV010000122.1:0-6473 GCA_036339975.1 Pseudomonadota bacterium
CGTGCCGCAACCTAGTTCGAGGACTCTCGCACCTTCCGGCACTACAAACCGCATGTAACCGCGATCGTCCGCATAGTAGGCGCTATTGCGCGAAATATAGTGGTCCCGCGTGACCGAAAGGTTATCGAAATGGCTTCGAATGCTGTCTTTTCGAGAAGACAATAGAGGTTTCCAAATTGACTGGGGTCAGAACAAAAAGAGCAAGATCGTCATCTTAATACAGATGTGCCGACGGTCGACCAGGAGATAATGCTTCTGAGTCCTTTGCACAACTCAACAGAATGAATTCACAACAATTATTTCGGCACGGAACTAGTCGACCATGGCGGTTTCGATCAGCTTTTCAAAATCCTGGCCGACCGATTCGGGCAAAAACGAGTTAGGTAGGAGAGAGGCGTTCAGCACTTCGGTATCTCTTGCCACAGCATTTCGTATTTCATTGATGAATTCATCGTCCGAATTGGCAATTCTAATTGAATTCACTGGTGCTTCTTCAGCAATTTCCTGGACGGCCCCCGCTTCCGACATTGCAATTACAGGGGTCCCGCATGCGAGAGCTTCCAGCGCCGCGTTCGGCATGCCTTCCCATCGAGAAGGCAGGAGAAAGGCATCGGCGCCCGCATAATAGGCCCAAGGGTTCGCAACAAATCCGGTTAGTACGACTTTTCCATCTAGATTAAGCGCTTCAATCTTGCCTTCGAGGTTCAGCCCTTCCGGCCCTTCACCCAAAATTGATAGATGGAAATCTCCCGGTAAGCCCGAGAACCAATCCAGCAAACGATCAAACCCCTTCTGATAGGAAAGCCGCCCGGCTGCTACGAACCGCTTGCCGCTCCCAGATTGGCGAATTGGCGATTCGGCAGCGTTACGAATGCGCGATTCGTCTACCGGATTGTGAAGAAGTTGAACTTTGTCTTTTGCGCTGGGTACCAGCGATACCAGCCGTTCGCCAATCGCCTTCGAAGGCGCAACAATACAAGAAGCTCTCCTATAGTACCGCCGATAGAGCCAGCGTCCGAGCGCGGCAAACGGCAAAGCTTCAATAGTTACATCCGGATCGTTCGCCTCGCGCACCACGAGACCGAAACGCGACCGATAGCGACCAACGGACCATATGGTTCCCAGATTCAAATAACCCATGGTGGACACCACAACCGCCGGCTCCAATTCCAAGACAATTCGCCGCAATTCCGAGAGGGCCTGCCTCAATCGACGCCGGTCCAATGAAATAACAGAGATATTGTCGCTTAATTCGGCGGCTAGCGGCCCGTGATTCTCCAGCACAATCAGCGTTGGCTGAAATCGCCGACGGTCCATTCCATTCGCAAGCCCAATGAGAACTCTTTCCGCACCACCACCCGCAAAAGATGGCAATATAAAGAGGACACGATACATCAGACCGCTTCGCCCAACGGACGCCACATCTGGGAAAACGTCGCTGAACGTGCAGCGCGCTCACGCGAAGCTTGGCGAAAATTACTCACTGATCGCAATTCCGCATCTTACGGCGGGCCGGGCAGCCAACCGACGCTACAGCTAAGCTGCTTAGCGAGGAACCTGCTGATTCCGAACTTCTGGGAACGTTCAATTGGCCGGCCCGCGGCAATGAAAACTAATTGAGGGATTTTAATAAAAGAACGAGACCATACGCCATAATGAATACAGACATCGCCCCATCGGATTGACGGTCCTGCAGATTTCTAAATAACGGCCGGCCCACAACCAAATGCGTCAAAACGGCAATCGGAATTATCATAATGCCGTTGAACAAGTCATTTAAATGGCACGATATAGCCAGAACCGTGCATTGAAGGGCGACGAATGCAAGATAATAAGCCGCAATCACGTACCGTACTTCCGACTTGTTAGAATACTGACTACTAGCGAAAATGGCGAGCATTGCGCCACCGAGGTTTGTCAGGCCATGCACAACACCCAAAGCGATATGATATGCGGCGGAATGAGATCGAATTGCGGTTGTTAAAAGATTACGCGTTCGTTCCACCAGTCGGGAAACCGCACTCATAACCAGAACAGACCCGACCAAGATAGCGAAGTATTCTTTATTGTTCTCAATTATCGCCAGCAACATGAATGCATTGATCGCTGGTAAGCAGAAGATGAAAAGATGCCGAGGAATTGTCGGCCGGCGAATACCCGGTCGAGCAACTTGCATCGCCGATATCTCTAAGGACGAAGGCAACAATAAACCAAGCGTCTCTGGGAAACCGTATCCAAAAAAAAGTAGCGTTGGGGTGCCGAATACGAGCAGCCCCATGCCAAGTATCGATTGGACACACGGGTAAACGGCAATAAACAAATATACAACTAATAATTCTGTCGCCGAAACCTGACCTCTTTATTGTAAACCCGAGACACCCCACAAATTTTAGGTCTACGTGCCTCGATGGACCGCACGATCTCCCCAGAACCGCGAAACCAGCGTGGAGATCGCAATTGCCTGTGCGATAATCAGGACTGGTTCAATCGGAAGCCGATATTTAGGTGAAGTAACCGGACCGGTCACGAGGAAGAAATACACGATCCATCCGAGAAAAATCATCGCAAGAAGGAAATTCTCCCGGCTTAGTATTAACCAGCCAGAAATTTGCAATAGAGTGACGACGCTACCTACTGCCAAACCGAAAATGACCCAAGCCAGATAACCAGGATCATTCTGCGACAAAAACACCACAAGCCGCTCAATCGTGCCCTTCGCAGCCATGTTCATAAAGCTACCGCTGTTCAAATCGCGAATTCGGGGATCGACTACAATAGCCGGCGCCGCAAAGTTCATCATCATCCCGGAAACCCACGAACGAGCTATCACCAAAAGAGGTAAATTTCGCACTTCCTCTTTTGCTAAGCCCATCGCGATATCGGAGTAATCAAAATCGTTCAGTTCGGGTTTGGATTTCCGGGCTTCATCCAGGCGTGCCGCCAATTTATCCTGCAGCTGTTTGGAACCCGCTTCGAATGTGATTCCCGTCTCGATGGATTTTGAGTAATTCACGACCCACAACAGAAAATGCGTTCCTGACTGACTCGTCAATTGCCAGGTGCCAAAATTTGTCACGTTCCGCCAAAGTATCGGCGAGATCATGACCGCAAAGATCACAAGGGCAGCGGCGGAATATCCAATCGCTCGCTTGAGTCCATGGCCGCGCCACAACTCAACCAAAAGAAAGATCGCAACCATCGCAAATGGAATTAACAACCCGACCGACCGCACGAGCGTCATTAGTCCGAAAACAATCCCAGCCGCAGCCGCATAGGCGATACGGGGCTTCAATAGGCATTGGGCAGATACATAAAGACCGGCCGCCGCGAAAAACAAAAAGAGGCTGTCTCCCAGTATTAATTGGCTGTGCACGATCATATTCGGCCATAACGCGGCCAAAGCTCCGGCGATCAGCCCAACACGGGCGCTGACCAGAGCGCCTAGCGCCGCAATTAATGCGCAAGTCACCGCATCGACGAACGATTGGACGACGAGTACCGGCCAAAATCGTATCCGCGGACATCCACCGGAAAGGGATAAGGAATAAATGATAGAGCGGCATGCGCTCCGTTTCGTGCACTGATCCCAGCGACGTTTCCCGAGCGAAGTATCCCGACTAAAGCCATGTCAGTGCTTCATCCCAATAGATAGGGGAATCCTCGACAAACGCATATGACTGCAGGTCGCTAATCAAAACGAAATTTGCCAAGCGAAGCGCGGCGGCAGCGGCGAACACAGTGTAAAAAACAGACTGAGGCAACATCTCGCCACCGAGAAGGCTAAATTTTCGAATCGCCATATGCCCCGCGAATTTCTTGCAACAGCTCTATCATCCGCGGAGAGCGCGGTGATTTAATATGAGGAGATCATCCGAGACAAGATTTGGCGATCGCCATGTATCTATATAACCCCTAGCAATCGGAATCTTGGAAAGCCGGCGCCTTCAGCTTTCGACATTTGGCCGGGTATGCGTCTTCTCTCGACCTACGTAGCGGGAGAAGTTACGAGTTCTCGCCGCTAAACGGCGGAAGGATGAATAAGACACAATGGGTCATGACGCGCGGCTGACCGCGTTCCGCCAAACAGTCAACAAATCCGAGGCGCGCGACGGTCCGTCGCACAAACGCGCAATCCGCGCCGCCGCCGCTTCACCCATCTTCTGCCGACGGTCCGGTTCCGCATTCAGTTGTAGCAGGTCCCTTGCCATATGCGCCGCATTGAAGTCGGCGTAAAGAAGCCCCGTCACTTCGTGCTCGACGAATGTCTGTAAGGTGCCGAGCGACACGACCGGCAATCCGGCGCCCAGACCTTCTAGAATATCGCGGCCCCACGGATTCGCTTCCCGGGTGGGCTTAATCAGCACATCGGATACGGAAAGGAGTTCTTCCGGCCTATCCGTGTGGCCAAGAAACTCGAACATTTCGGAGACGTTTTTTGCCTTCGCGTAATCCGCTAAATCTCCTCCCGCCCGGGCCACTTGCCCCAATTCGCCGGGAAGCGACTTGCTAAGGCCCATATCGCCCGCCATCACGAATAAGATTTTGCTCTGCCCTCCCACATTTTTGACCTCAACCGCGAGATCGACCAAGAGATCCAAACCACGTACCCACGCATAGTTGCTAAGACACGTGACCTTCATACGCGGGTCATCGCGCAGATAGGCGAATGACGAGACCGCCGTCGCCGCTTCACGCTCCTGAGATACGATATTATAGATGACGTTAGAATCGCGTGGCTGGCCGCCTAACTTTTGAAAATGAGCTTCTTCTTCTTGCGTGATGAAAATTAGGGAATCGACAGCGGCACTAATCTTACTCATCTGATGGCGCGCAAACATTGTATCGATCACACGCGTACGGATATGCATCGTCGTTGGCGTCGAACAGCGTGCATTCATCCAAGCGGCCAAAGAGAAAAGCGCCTCATGATTGTAATGAATGAGGTCGAATTTCTCGTTCGCCTGTTCCAACAGCTGCCACCGAAATCCTCTTGACGCCAAGAAGTCCCGGAGCCAAATCGCACCGACGTATAAATTCCTCGAAAACCGGGGTAGTGCGCTAAACCGCGGCATTTCTCCACAAACGCGCGTTGGGATTCCGATTTCTCGATACTTGGGTTGAATCGGCCCCTCTTTTCGACACCAAACCTCGACATCCACCTGGTTCCGGTCGAGATGCCGAACGCTTTCAAACAAGCTCCGCGAGGAGCCACCGTATCCACCTTCGATATCGAGGAAAAGTACGCGTAACATGGAAATTCAAACGGCCCGTTGGGGGACGTGCCGCTGCCAGGCCTCCGCCGTTGAGAAATCTTGCGCGCCAAAAAATATGTCGTGCCAGAGCTGCAGCTGAGTCAAAGAGAAGACCAAATTAAGGTTTTGATTCGACCACTTGTCTCTACCTTCCGGCAACGCTTCGTGACGCCGCAGCTCGTCGATATTCACAAACTGAGACATCACATCGTGATCGATATTCGAGACATAGCCGTTCCACCACGACGCTCTCGAGCACCAGTCGCCAAAAGGCGCGGAAAAACCGATCTTCTTGCGAAACGCGAATTTATGGTCGGTATAACCGCTCAAGAGACGCTTGAGCGCTAACTTACCGTATCGGCCGTCATGCACGAGATTGTCGTCCATCGCGAAACGGGACAGTATCATCTCATCAGTACAAAACGGAGGTCGTCCTTCAATCGAATTCGACATGAACATTCGGTCATGTCGGGCCAGCAATCCGTGCAATACCGTTTCGATTGTTGCGACCGAGGCTTTTTGACGTAAGGACATCCCATCCAAACGACCGCAGTTCACGAGATCCCAGCGGGCGGCAACCGCTTGATCAACACCGTTTCGGCCCACCAATTCTTCAAGTATCGGTCGGCCAATAAAAAATTTAAACAAACCTTCGGGCGATAAGGTGAAATCCCAATCCTGAAAATAACCGAGAAATATATCGTCGGCCCCTTCGCCGGTTATTAAGACCGTAACATACTTTTTGATCTCTCGGGCGAGCAACATGTATAGGGCCGTCGAGGGGCCATAGAGCGGTTGTTCATTAAACCAAATGGCTTCCGCCAAGGCCGGTCGAACCTCATCCGCTTCGAAAGTCCACGAGAAGTTTTCAAGACTGCACTGCTCGGCAATTCGGACAATAAAGGCTTCCTCGCTGCGCGGCAGATAATATTCGGCAATGCTATCGTCGAACAGGACGGAAAAAGTCGGGTAATCTTGCACCCCTAGACGGTCACCCGATAGGAGGCACACAAGACTCGAATCGACGCCCCCCGAAAGCTGAACCCCCGTCGGGCGATCTGCGTCCCAGCAGCGCTGCAAAGACTTTTCGAGAGCTTCCTCAATGTCCAGCGCATTCTCATTCGCCACTAAATTACCATCGATCTGCCAATAAGCGCGGATCGACGTATCGCCCGTCTCCAGGTCAACGCTTGCAACGTGGCCCGGGAGAAAGACTTCGAT
>JAYYZV010000123.1:0-15026 GCA_036339975.1 Pseudomonadota bacterium
ATCGACGTGCGAAAGGCCTGCGGGCAAATATAGTCGTGATCAAACTGCTTAGCGCGATCCCGTAGGTCGTCAGCATCTTCTCTTTGCTGTTTGAACCAGACGTAATATTGGCCGCCGACATGGTCGGAATGTTCCGTGCAGAGATCGACATGTTCGAACCCGTAGAACGGCATTTTTAGCTCGTAAGGATTGCCAGGTTTCCACGTGTCTGGATGTTCCTGATTATAATCACCTTTATCGTCTAATTCGAAAGCTTCTGGGATCTTGTTCCGCAGTGACGTGTAATCGCCGTTTGGTTCCGGGCGAGTGTGAATCGCAGGGAAACCGGTCATATTTTGGATATGACTTTTGCCGACGAGAGCTGTTGCATATCCGGATTGTCGCAGGCCTTCTGTGAAGGTGCTCGCGCGCATGTCTAACGCGATGCCGTTTGACCGGACGCCATGCAGTGAGGGCATTCGACCGGTTACAAGCGTCGACCGGTTTGGCTGACACACCGGTGTCGCGACGTAGAACCTATCAAATTTTGTTCCCCTCGCGGCAATGGAATCGATATTCGGTGTCTTTAAAACCGGATGGCCAGAACACCCTAAGTGATCAGCTCTATGCTGGTCGGTGATAATGAATAAGAAATTTGGACGTTCAGCCATCTTTGTTCTCTATTTTATTGTTCCCATTTCTCGAGATCTTCGCTCAGGATATGCGGTTAATTCAGGTCTATTTTGCTTCGGGGTCACCGTGCGTGAGGTAGTCCCACATGCGTTCGAATATCTGGCCCGAAGAAACAGCCCGTGATTTTGATTGCTCCTCCGAAAACACCAGCGAATGTTCCTCCTGACCACTGGCCATAATGGCGAGTTCTGTCGTCGCCGCCTCTTCAAGATAGAAGGCCATGACGATAGATTCTTCTACGGTAGTGCCGGTGAGGATACATCCATTGCCTCGCATAACGATTGCGCGGGCATCGCTTAGTTTCTCGGCAAGTTCCGCCGCCATCTCATCGTTCCGTAGTAAAAGCGGGTCGTTCCAGAGAGGCGGTGCCGGTGAAAAATAACTGGCGAACCCTATGCGTGGCCTGGGCGTCCGTTGAAAAGTAGACAGTGTCATCACGTCGCGGAGGAAGGTGCGTGCGATGCCGTTTACATCATTTCGGCGTTTATAGATTTGTTGGTGGCAGCGAACTTCTCCTAGCACTCCGTCGGGTAGTGAACCCTCAATTGGCACAACGGTCCCCGCATCCTTAGGAGTGATCAATCCCATGGGTTTCGGTGCGCAAACGAGGAAGTGGTTTTTATCATGGCGTGGGCTGACGTGACCGTAAGCGTGACCTTGATTGTTGCGTCCCAGAGCGCGGGCTGCCATTCGGACCGGGATGTGGGTTTTTTCAAGCGGCTCTCCTAGTTCTCCGAATTCGGTGTTGGGCATGGAGATCAGTTCCGAAACTCAGGGATGTCGGGCTTAGACCCCCATACGCAGAAAGATTCGGGTGTAAAAGGAAACTGACGAGGACGCCACTCATCGTCCGGTTCGATGATCTTTACGCCGCAAGAGTATTCATAAACCATACCGTCCGGACCTTCGAAATAGAGGAACCGTGCACCTGATGTAGCATGGCGCCCGGGGCCGAAAACTACCCGTATCTGACGTTCTTTAAAAAAATAGGACGACCGCATCAGATCATCGGTTTCCCTTACCTGAAAGTTGATGTGCTGAACACCTGCTTCATCGGTCGGGAACAGCGCGATGCGATGATGCACCTTGTCAAATGACATCAGTGCCGCGTCGCCGATCCAGTCATTTGACCGAAAATTGAATAGACTGCACCAGAAATTTTCATCCCGGCGTGCATCGGTAGTTTTTAGGCCAATATGGTTGAACCAATGAACCCCTGCGTCGCGACTAGGAAAATAGCGGCGGCCCGACGCAAATGGTCGGACAACGAGATCGAACTTATTGCCAGTCGGGTCGGAGAATGTGAAATACTTCATGCATCTCCGAATGGTGGCACCTTGATCATCGCCCCAAGTTACTTTGATGCCATTTGCCTCCAAATGGCTTGCTGCTTGTGCGAGTGCGTCGAAATCAACCACTTCGATACCCACCGTGTTGTCCTTGGGGTCGCCGTCAAAGTAGCAGATGTTATGGTCGCGATCGTCGCCCCGCAGATAAATCCGGCCATTTTCGCGAGACACTTCCTCGAGACCATAAATCTCTTGTGCCCATTTGGATGCGTCATTTGCGTTTGTCGCACCAAGATGCACGTATCTGAGGTCGATCAATTCAATCATCTTACCGCTCCTAACAAGGCGCATTTTATGTCTCGATGATTCCGCGTCTGTGAAGGACTGTAAATGCCGATCAGGCCAAAAATCCGCCACCGATTTGACTTGTTGACCTTTGTCCGGAATCACCTCGAAATCATGCTTAACCAAAACAAACTTGTTTGTCAGTCGTTTTACGCGATTCGGTGCGGACATCTACTATGATGCATTAACATGACAAATCAGGTTTTAGCTTCCCACATTTTGGTCGCGGTCGCGCTGTTCGCGCTGTCGGTGATGGTTACGTTTCTGGTCGTTAGGCTTAAAATACTAGACGAACCGAACCACCGTTCCAGTCACGATCAACCTATACCTTCAACCGGTGGGCTAGCAATTTTTTCCGTGTTCGTTTGCGGCTTCATCATTGTCTGGTTGATTTATAATGACGCCCGGCTTTCCACCTATAACCTCATTGGATTCGCTATCGCGGCGTCGTTTGTCGCGCTGGTTGGCTTTCTTGATGATTTGAAGAGGCTCAAAACCTTTAAAATAAAGCTGGTGGCCCAGATTGTGGCGGCAACGTTACTGGTTGCCTTCGGGGTAGTAATCAGTCGGATTTCTCTTCCTGTCATGGGTGCCTTTGACCTCGGCTGGCTTGGTTATCCACTCACCGTGATCTGGATTGTCGCATTGACTAATATTTTCAATTTCATGGATGGTGTGGACGGATTAGCTGGGGGTGTTGCGGTGGTTGTTGCGGTGTTTCTTTGTATTGTGACATATATTGAAGGATCATTTTTCGTCTATATCCTCTGTTACGTCTTGGCTGCCAGTGCGGCTGGCTTCCTTATTTTTAATTTTCCAAGAGCCCGAATTTTTATGGGCGATGTGGGTAGCCAATTCTTGGGGTTTTCATTTGCGGCGTTGGCTGTGATTGCCGCCGAGATAGACGCGTCACGGACTTCGTTTCTTGTGGTACCACTTCTTTTCTTCAATTTTATTTTTGATACGGTCTTTACCCTGTGCCGACGTGCACTCCGCGGGGAAAAGGTTACTCAGGCACATAGAACCCATCTCTACCAGCTGCTCAACAGAATTGGATGGAGCCATGTCCGTGTGAGCGTTTTACATTTCCTTATGACCGCGGCGCAGGGGGTAGGCGCGCTTATGATGGTGGGATACGGCCTCGAACAGGAGATGTTTTTATTCCTGCCGTTCCTAGCGGTACAGATTTTATATGCTGTACTCGTAATGGGTGCGGCACGCCGGCACGGGATCTTCCCACCTAACGTTGGGTAACGACCAGAAGCTGTCTAAATCGGCCCGGCAAAAGAGACTGAGTGGAGCCTACGACTGACTTGCAACTGCCCAAAAAAGATCACCACCAACATTAAAATAATGATGTGATCTAGCCTTCCGGCCAGAAAACCTATTCGAGGGTAACGATTTCACCGTCGGCAGTTTTTCCCTGCCGCCGGTAGAACCCTAGCGTCTTAAGGGTTGGTTCGTCGCTTGCAACAAACAGGCTCGCATCCTCTTTGTCACATGCATTGAAGTGCTGGTACCACTCGCCACCCGGCAGAGCAATCGCGTCGAAAGGTTCCCAGTCAAACCTTCGACCTCCCACGACGCTATATCCTTTGCCGTGGAATGGAAACATGACCTGACTGGCATTCTGTTGTTGGGGCAGCGTGAACTCACCCGGTCTCAGAAGCTGTCCGAAAAATGTCATCGTGGGGTAGGCCGTTCTGCCGTTCACCGGATCGGTGTATTCCACTTGGATTGCGTCCCAGGGGCTGCCATCGTGATCCCGGAAACTTTCCATTAGATTACGCGTTTGGTCCCAGCGATAAACATACATAGGGGAATGCCGACCCGTGCCCCGGTCGTGCTTCATAAACCGCGGTCGAAGGCCGCCAAAACCGTATGTTTTATGAGAATAATCGTCGGTATATCGCGTAGATTGCTCGCGCCTCGACACCATCTCCCCATTTGTTTCTTCTTTATAGTCGTGTTCGAACGCTGCGGCATTGAGAACTTCCGTCAGCGGGAGATCGAGAATGCTGACGTTTACGGCAAAATCGTCTCCGTGGTTGCCGTGGTTGTGCCATGCGTCGGCCGGTGTGAGGACCACGTCGCCCGGACCGAAGGTTATTGGCTCCCCTTCAACGCCGGTGAAATTTTGCTCGCCGGTCAGACCGATCCGGACCGCGTTTATTGAGTGCCTGTGGGGCGGCATAATTTCGTGCGGGTCGTTTAGACGATAGGCCGTATAGAGCGTCGATACTGTTGCCCGAACCGGAGCTAAGCCCGGATTTACTAGTACGATGGAACGCCGCTCTGAATCGTCCATCGTTATGAGTTCCGCCGCTTCATACAACAAAGGTTCGATGTCCGAATATTTCCAGATGTTGGGAAGAGCTTTGCGGGCTTTGAGTACCTGCCCGTCTTCGTCGTGATCTTCGCGTTCATTGTCCACGGCCCAGTAGGCGGCGAGATCAAGTTCGTCCAGTTTTTCGTATACCTCGTCTAGCCGGGCTTCCCGGTTTGTGCCACTTTTTGCCGAACCGTTCGTCGAAGTAGCCATGGTGACCCCTCCTTCTGACCTGGATGTGAGTTAAAATTATAGTAAAATCGAGCTGGTTATGTTTGCTCAACGATGTGCAATCCCCGCAATCGATCGATAACGTAAATCAGGCCCCGATCATCTACGGTAATGTCATTTGCGCAAGTTCGATCGCAGCCGGGTTGCGGGTCGGGCTCGAAGTGCCCAACTTCTTTGGGTGCGTGCGGGTTTGAAATATCCAGCATCCTAATGCCTTTTGAAAACCAGGCGAAAGGGATCACCGGCCCTGTCACAATCTCACTTGGCTGATGGCATCCGGTAAATATGTCCTGAGGTTCTCCGACCAGGCCCAGACCCCCTACCTGCCATGACGAGATCGGGATCGGATTTGTTTCGTCCGTGATGTCGAATATCCATGTAAATGCGGGTGCGTGTGGGCGCAGTTTGGCGACATCCTCGTCGGCGACGATCATATGTCGGTGTCCACCTATCTCGAAAGGAATGGGCAACGCCGTATGGGTCGGATGGGGAAATGTTGGACCGGTATTGAAGCCCGAAACCAGTCTCGGGTTTGAAAGATCTTCGATGTCTAAGATGAAGGCGCCGTGGTGCCAGTAACTCATATACAAGCGGTTCCCCATGCGAAGTGGGTGATGGCAACGTGGTTCCGGCCCGTCGCCCCACGGATATTCTTCACCACCCGCTGCCCATTGCCCGGGGATCCACCATTTACAAACTTCTGTGGGGTTTTCTGGGTCCTGTAAATCCAGGACGACCATGATGGGACCGCGGTAACCTTCAACCGTAGACGAAAAATAAATGTACCGGCCGTCAAAGTCGAACCGGTGTACCCCGCGACCAATTGTGTCCCAAGTCGAAATAAGTTTTGGATTGGACTTGTTCGAAATATCGTAAATACCGATGCCAGTAGAAAATTCATCGGGTTTCCCTGGGCCAATCAGCTCATGGTTGCGAACCATGATGTCGCCCTGCGCATGTACTTTGTGGGAGTGTGTGCCGTCGGGCATGCCTGTGTGAGATAACAGTTTCGGCTTCGTCGGATCCCCGACGTCTACGATACTCGTGCCAAAGGGATTGGCCATGTGACCTATATAAGCGGTGGTTCCGTCGACGCGGATTTGGCCGCCGCCAGCACAATCAAAATACCCTACTTCCCTTAATCCCTCAGCGCTGGCCATATTGTTTCCCTATACATATTGCGAGTAGCGTTGGATACAGGTGTTCACGACTTCTACCGGGTCACGCTGCCACCAATTCCGTTCCGAGAATATCTCAACTTCGTTGAAGCCACTATACCCCGCGGCCTCAACCCAGCCGCGGATGCGTGGAATATCGATAACGCCGTCTCCCATCATTCCTCTGTCCCAGACTAAGTCTGACGTCGGTACTAGCCAATCACAAACGTGGAAGCCCAAAACCCTATTTCCGGCACGCGCTATCTGCTGCTCCAACTTTGGATCCCACCATACGTGATATACGTCGACCGCCACGCCCACTCCTTCACCCAGGTCGTCGCAAAGATCCAATGCTTGTTCCAGTGTATTGACGCAGGCTCGATCGGCTGCAGTCATCGGATGAAGTGGTTCGATGGCTACCGGTACCCCTGCCTGCCGGGCATATGGCAACATCCGGTCGAGGCCGTCTGCAACCTGTTTTCGGGCGTCGATCATATCTTTCGATCCGTTGGGCAGGCCGCCGCAAACCATCACTAGGCAATGCGCGCCGATGGCTGCAGCTTCGTCCACGGCGCGGCGATTATCGTCGTAGGCGTGTTGCCTCCCATTCTTATTATTTGCCGGAAACATGCCGCCGCGACATAGACCGGTGACGGTCATGCCGTGGTCAAGCAGCAGCTTCGCCGCCTCGTCTACTCCACATTCGGCCAGCTTCTCCCGCCAGACAGATATTCCGTGAATGTCTTTTTCCGAATACCCCTCGATAGCTTCGCGGAGTGTCCACTGCTTCATGGTTGTGGCCTGATTAATTGCCAGTTTGGTGCGGTCCGGTGCACCCATGATCAATTTCCGATGCCGTAAACAGACAGAACGCGGCTCATACGAACGGCCGCTTGGTCTGGGTCTGCAAGAAGCCCAGCCCTGTCAGCGAGTCGGAAAATCTCTGCAAGATGTACGACGGAACGAGTGCTCTGCTGCCCGCCTACCATCACGAAATGATCCTGATGGCCGTTCAGATAGGCCATAAAAACCACACCGGTTTTATAAAACCGTGTTGGAGTCCGAAAGATGTGCCGCGACAACGGAACCGTGGGCTCAAAGATGCCGTGAAATTCCTTGGTCTTGTTCCCGGCAAGGGCTGCAAGGGCGGCGGACGCAGCGGGCGCAATTGCGTCGAAAATCCCGAGCAAAGCATCTGAATATCCCTCTTTGTCCCCTGCAATTAGTTCGGCGTAGTTGAAATCATCGCCTGTATACATCCGGACGCCGTCTGGTAGATCCCTCCGCAGTCTGATTTCCTTATCCTTGTCCAAAAGCGAAATTTTTATTCCGTCCACTTTTTCGCGATTTCTCTTAAGAACGTCGATGCATACATCCATCGCGTCTATATGATCCGTGTGTCCCCAATAACCTTTGAGCGCCGGGTCAAACATTTCGCCCAGCCAGTGGACGATGACGGGCTCTTTGACTTGACTGAGAATGCGGTCGTACACAATACCGTAATCGTCCGGTGTTTTTGTGCAGGCAGCTAATGCGCGGCTCGCCATAAGGATGATCCGTCCACCGCAGGCTTCCACGGCGGCGCACTGTTCCTCGTAGGCACGAAAGATATCGTCGGCGGACAATGAAGGGTCTGGTACGAGATGGTCTGTGCCTGCGCCCGAAGCCACGACAGCGCCAGGTATCTCTCGAGCAGCTTCGATGCTTCTTGTGATTAGTTCGAGGGATGTGCGCCAGTTTAGCCCCATTCCCCGCTGCGCAGTGTCCATAGCCTCGGCGACACCCAGCCCCAAGCCCCATAAATGTTGACGGAACGCAATTGTTCGGTCCCAGTCCACGTGAGTATCCAGCCAAGGATCGTTGTCGGCTGATATATCCGGTACTACGTGCGCGGCGGCATACGCAACACGGTTAAAGGAACGTTTAGCCACCGAGGGAAAATTCCGAGGTGTGGAGGTGGAAAAGGCTTCCAGGGTCCCATCCGACGTCGGCAATGGCAGTGTCGGCATCAGGCCGGCACCTCATCGATATCGATCCACCGGCGTTCCTGCCAACTCTGCATTGCCGCTTCTGCCAGTTGAACTCCTTTTGCCCCCTCCCGTAGGTTCCAGTGAAAGGGCTTGTCTTCATACAGGCTCCGGATGAACATTTCCCATTCGGATTTGAAACCGTTGTCGAATGCCAGATCCGAGCCGTACTCCTCCCAGGTTTCGAAAAAAGGGATCGTTTGCGGCTCATCCGGATTCCAAACTGGTGAAGGTGTCGCTGGCCGATCTTGCGTATAGCACTTGGTGAGGCCGGCCACGGCGGCCCCGTGTGTGCCGTCGGCGTGAAACGTCACTAGGTCGTCTTTTCTGACCCGTGTGCACCAGGAGGCGAAGATCTGCGCCACGGCGCCGCCTTCGAGTTCGACCAAAGCGTATGAAGCGTCATCCGCGTCGGCGTCATAAGGCACGTCGTTTTCGTCCCAGCGCTTGTCGATGTTCACACGTCCAAGGCAACTAACGCTCTTCACACTACCGAAGGTGTTGTCAAGGACGTAGCGCCAGTGCGGCATCATATCGAGAATGATACCGCCGCTGTCTTCTTTGCGGTAGTTCCAGCTGGGCCGCTGGGCCTGTTTCCAGTCTCCCTCGAAAACCCAATACCCGAAGTCGATTTTCACGGATAATAGCCGGCCGAAGAACCCATCATCCATAAGAGTTTTCATCTTTTGAAGACCCGGTAGAAATATTTTGTCCTGAACAACGCCGTGCCGGATGCCAGCCTTTTCAGCCCGAAGATATACTTCTATAGCGTCATCAAGCTTACCTGCAGACGGTTTTTCACAATAGACATCCTTGCCGGCATCTATCGCTTTTCTAAGTAATTCGGCACGCAGATTGGTGCTGGCGGAGTCAAAAAAAAGGCTGTCATCGGGGTTGGCAATTGCGCCGTCCAAGTCTGTCGTCCAGCGCGCTACGCCGTGCTCCTTGGCCAAGGCCTCAACCTTTTCGGCGTTGCGGCCTACTAGGATTGGATCGGGCATGATCGTGTCCCCATTGTCCATCTGGACACCGCCTTCATTCATTATAGCCAAGATGGATCGAATTAAGTGCTGGTTGGTTCCCATGCGCCCGGTAACGCCGTTCATGATGATGCCAAGCCGATGTTCAGTCATTTTTATTCCCCCTTAAGTTCAGGCCGCAACGAAGCGTTCGACCATTTCATGGATATGTACGCGCCAGGATCCGATTTCATTTTCCTCAAATAGGTCTCGATTAAAAAATACGGACAACGAGTGACTGTTAGAGAGGTAGTAATAAATCAGGCCGACAATCGAAATATATAACCGCGCGCCGTTTACGCCGGGTCGGAAGCATTTTTCCGCAACGCCACGCCTCAGCAGGTCATCAAGCATTTCTTCAAACGGCAGTTGAATGGCCCGGATGCGTTCCGACGTTTTCAGATGTCTTGCCTGATGCAGGTTTTCGGCATTTAAAAGTGTGATGACGTAAGGGTTCTTGAGGTAAAAATTGATGACAAAATCTACCAGCTTGGTCAAACCGTTCGTGGCGGGCCCTGAAACAATATCCGGTGCCGCACTGTCATTGCAGATTGTCTCATAAACCTCTTCGAGAACGGCTGCGAACAGGTCATCTTTGCTGCCAAAGTAGTGATAGAGCATGCGTTTATTGATGCCGGACCGAGACGCGATATTATCGACGCGTGCTCCATCTAGGCCTTGCGCGGCGAACTCAGTTTTTGCTGCGACTAGGATGCGTTTGCGCGACGCATTAGGGTCGCGCCGCGGGGGGCGGACTTTCCCTGATTTTGGCATAATCGCGGCTTGTTCTCGCATGCGGTATTTCTGTCACTTGACAGCTTGGTTTCACGTCCGTAGCTTAAAATAACTATCCAGTTACTTACGACAGCAAAGGCGTTTCGGCAAGGATAATGACTATGGATGCCTCTCCCCGTATCAAAACCACTACTGTTGGTTCATACCCCGTGCCTGCCTGGCTAGGAAATGCTCCATCGGAGCAGGATATAGTCGATGCAACCCGTGTAATTCTGCACACGCAGGAAACCGCGGGCCTTGACGTCGTTTGCGATGGTGAGGTCTACCGTTACGATCTTAGCCATCCGGAAACCAACGGAATGATTGAGTATTTCACGTCGCCTATGGATGGTGTTAGATCGGAACTAACGTTTAACCTGATCCGTCAATTCGAGTCCGATATGGATATGGGGTGGCGTCGTTTGCCGGCGGGGGTTGTAGAGGGTCCGATCAGCAGCGGCACTATGAATCTGGCCCTTCCTTGCCGACGCGCAAAGGCACTCGCCCAAAAGCCATTTAAATTCGCGCTCACAGGACCACACATGCTGGCGAAAACCCTAGTGGACCAGCACTATGGATCGATTGAGGCGGTCACCGAAGCCATCGCGGATGTACTTGCAGAACAGGTGGCCCGGCTAGATGCGGATATCGTGCAAATCGACGAGGCAAACCTGCCAGGATCTCCGGATGAGTGGGAATGGGCGGCTGCGGCGTTAAACCGTGTTCTGGATGCCGTAACAGGTGTCCCGGCTGTGCATCTATGTTTCGGTAATTATGCTGGACAGCAACCGCAAGACGGTTCCTGGGGTCAATTAATGGATTACCTCAACGCCCTTCACGTCGATCATATAGTCATGGAGTGCGCTCACCGACCTGCCGAGGAACTCGTCGCCTTTAAGGAGCTTAGACCGGAAATCGGTATGGGGCTCGGCGTAGTGGATGTGAAACGCACTATGACGGAAACACCCGACGAGATAGCAGCTCTGATCGAAAGGACAGAGAACATTATGGGCGAAGGGCGTGTGACCTATATTCACCCCGACTGCGGTTTGTGGAACCACAAACGATATATCGCGGATCGTAAAATTTCGGTACTGAATGCTGGCCGGGATCTTTATCTCGGTATAGCGCGAGACGTCGCTGCCTGACGGTCAGGAAGGATCACGGGTTTTTATATCGACTAATGAAAGCCGGTCACCGAGGTCTGTTTGGGACAGTGGCTAGCTAAATTCTCGAAAATCCTAGGTGTCTTGAGGCATTGCCCGCTGATACTTATTGGTCGAATTTAATTGCCGCGTGATGTGTTGGCGCGGCTGTGCATGGCGTTGCGTTGAATAATTGATTAAGACCCATTTTACTGTTTCAATGAGACTGCGAAAGACCCAATAACGTGGCTTTCACTGCAAGCACCGTTCTTCCCGAAATTAATGCAAAGGACGCCTCAGGGGTCACGTCGGAGATATACCGGTCGATTGAAGCCGCCCTTGGGGTGAGGCTCGTAAACTTAGTCTATCGGCATCTTGCTACTGTCCCAGGAGCGCTTGAATGGGCATGGGCCGTCGTAGGCGATGGATTCAAAACTGAAATCTATAAGGAACGGTCTGCACCATTAGCAGATTTTGGAAAGCGTCTAGCTGGAGCGACGGGCGATCTCCGCCTAATTTCTTTGAAGGGTTATGGTTTGACACCGCGGGAAGCTGCGGCCGTTCGCGTTACGCTTAACGCCTATAACCGTGCAAACCCGATGAACGCCCTTAGTCTCCGCGTGATCGCCTTGGCCCTCTCAGCGGGATGGCGACCGCCGGCAGTCAGAACGAATATTTTTACGTCTGTACCTCCAGTAGACTTACTTCCGATGGGTCGCCTCCAGGATCTGGACGGCGATACGTCGAGTTACCTGTCTCGGCTCGCGTTGTATACAACTGGGGTGGAGTCAGATTTGGTTCCCTCCCTGTTTCGCCATTTTGTCCCCTGGCCCAGTTTTCTGGCCGGTTTGGGAGACTGGCTACAGCCTTTACACGAAGATGATTTAATCTCCCATTTTTCCAGCGAAATTTCCCGAGAAGCGGACGCTGCCGCAAAGGAGATATTTGACAATCTTAACGTTGTGGAAAATACGCTCGCCGCGCCCAATGAAGACACGCGGCTGGCGCTTTCGCGGACGATTGCGCAGTTTCTTCCCGCAATTTGTAGAATGATTGTAATCGGCGGATTGTTGAGTTCTTCTATCAGGTAAAAACCGAAGTCATCAATAATGCCGGGATGGACGATCACTGCGTTGTTTTGCAGTGGAACGGTCAGAGGTTGATTAACATGGCGGATTATGGGCCCGGAAAATGACCGAAAGGGTTGATTGTATTGTCATTGGCGCCGGTGTTGTCGGTCTTGCGGTTGCCCGTGCGGTGGCACTTTCTGGGAGAGATGTAATCGTGTTGGAAAAGGCGGATACGATTGGTTCCGAGACGAGTTCCCGGCACAGCGAAGTTATACACGCCGGCATCTACTATGCAAAAGACAGCCTGAAGGCCAAATTCTGTGTGGAGGGCAAGCATTCGCTGTATGCATTTTGTGACGCTCACGGCGTGTCGCATACCATCTGCGGTAAGATTATCGTTGCTACAAATGAAGAACAACTGCCGGAGCTTGAGCGGCTGAGAAACAATGCCGTCGCGAACGGGGTGGAGGATCTGACCTGGATGACCCCGCGACAGGTCAGAGATATGGAGTCCGCGGTATACTGCGTCGGTGCGTTGTGGTCTCCGTCGACGGGTATCCTAGATAGCCATTCCTATATGCTTGCGCTCCAAGGCGATGCGGAAGATGCGGGAACTATGATGGCGTTTCTGACCCCTGTTGTAGGTGGTGAGGTTCTCGGCAGCGGTATCAGGATCGATTGTGGCGGCGAAGCGCCGATGTCAGTGCTTGCTAATTGCGTCGTAAACTGCGGTGGGTTGTGGGCGCAATCTATCGCATCGACGATTGTAGGGATGCCTAAAGCCAGCGTGCCGCCAACATATTACTGCAAAGGCAACTATTATACTCTTTCGGGTCGCCCTCCGTTCACGCGGCCGATATATCCGGTTCCTGAAAAAGCTGGGTTGGGTATCCATGTCACGGTAGATCTTGGGGGTCAGGTGCGCTTCGGACCAGATGTCGAGTGGGTGGACAAAATCGATTACGATGTCGATGCCCGCAGGGCAGATATGTTTTACGATGCTATACGCAAGTATTACCCCGATCTTGCCGATGGTGCGCTTCAGCCCGGATATTCTGGGATCCGTCCCAAAATTCAGGCCCCCGGAGAGCCGGCTATGGATTTTGTCATCCATGGCCCCAATGATCATGGGGTAGATGGGCTGATCAATCTCTACGGTATTGAATCACCAGGGATGACATCTTCGCTGGCGATCGCGGATTATGTTTTAGACCTAATTTAAAACAGGGTTTTTGACCTCTTGAAAACTAAAACCATCAGCCTACATAATTGTTGTCTGATGCCCAACAAGGGGTCGGACTATGATCCACCGGCCGGCCAAAACGGCGGCCCATCAACATGTTGCTCAAAGGAGAATATGTGATATGCGAACGTTTGATTTTTCACCGCTTTACAGATCTGCAGTTGGTTTCGACCGTCTTATGAGTGTGCTCGATGCAGCGCAAAAAAATGGCACCACCGACAGTTTTCCACCATATAACATCGAAAAGACTGGCGACGAATCCTATCAAATTACCGTTGCCGTGGCCGGTTTCGGCCCTTCCGATCTTGATGTGGAAGTTCGCGATGGGCAGCTTGTGATAGTTGGTAAGGGAATCTCAGAGAAACAGGATAACCAATTTCTCCATCGGGGCATTGCCCGCAGGGCCTTTGAACGCCGTTTCCAGCTCGCAGACTACGTCGAAGTTAACGCCGCCGATCTAGTCGACGGACTTCTCAAAATCGACCTCGTCCGGGAAATTCCGGAGGCTATGAAACCTCGGAAAATTGATATTAAGTTGGGCGGGAAGATTATAGATGATCAGACATTGAAAGCTGCATAAATGTCCAAGATCAAAAAGCTGGCCCCTTCCCGGGGGCCGGCTTTGTTGTTGTAAATCGCTGCGAGGCTGATCACGCCTACTCCGACTCAGAGAAGAGATTGAAAAACGGATGTTGACGAACCGTCTCAGGGGCTTTAACCCCTCGCGGTTCTTAGTTTATATCCGGGGTAAAAGCCGGTTTCGGGAAACCCCGAGCATCCCCCCGCAGCGGGATATCAGGGAGATTTGATTGATCATGAGCACAATGCTCGAAATCCAAGGCCTAACAAGAGCGTTCGGCCATTTTAAAGCGGTAGATGATGTCAGCTTTTCCGTTGATAGCGGCGAGGTGCTGGGTTTTCTAGGCCCAAATGGCGCTGGAAAATCGACCACAATGAAAATGGTTACCGGTTTTCTCTCTCCTACGTCGGGTACGGCCCTTGTCTGTGGTGCGGACGTGACACGGGATCCAATCGCGGTAAAGCGTTCGATAGGCTACTTGCCGGAGGGCGCGCCCTTATATGAAGATATGACGCCTGCGGGCCTCCTCGCCTTCGCAGCAAATGTCCGAAGCCTAGCTGGCGTCGATCGTCGAAACGCGATCGATAACGCTGTTACAAAGCTACAGCTTGACGAAGTTTATAACCAGCAAATTGGAACACTTTCCAAGGGCTTTAAGCGACGGGTGGGTCTGGCGCAGGCCATTCTACATGATCCTGATGTACTAATTCTCGATGAACCCACTGACGGCCTTGATCCTAACCAGAAACATCAGGTTAGGGCGCTGATTGCCGAAATGTCGAAAGACAAGGTTATCGTCATCTCCACGCATCTGCTCGAGGAAGTAGATGCGGTGTGCAGTCGGGCGGTTGTTATCGCACGCGGCAGGAAGGTCGCCGACGGCACCCCGGCGGATCTCGAACGGCGGTCAGGCTACTTCAATTCAGTCTCCATTCATCTGCGCAGTGACGATGTAGACGGTCTGCGACGCTCGTTCGATGGTATTGAAAACATTTCCGGCATTGAGATGGGGACCGCTACAGGCGACTTGGCGCACATAATTGTCATGGCGTCAGACGGAACAGAGATAGTCGAAGCCATAAATGGCTGCATTCGGGAAAATAAAATCCCGATTGAACAGCTATATGTTGAGCGGGGTAGGCTTG
>JAYYZV010000124.1:0-4731 GCA_036339975.1 Pseudomonadota bacterium
ATCATCAGGTGGACGTCGAAGGTTTTATTAGTAGTTTTCCGCAACGCCTTGACGACGTCTGGGCCTATCGTAATGTTAGGCACAAAGTGCCCATCCATGACGTCCACGTGAATATAGTCAGCTCCGGCGCGAGTTATCGCGCGGACTTCATCTCCTAGAGCAGCAAAATCCGCTGCTAAAATGGATGGGGCAATTCGGACCGGTTTCTGCACGGCGATTAGGTATCAGTTTGGTCGAGTCGCGGCAAGCAAACGGCAAATCTAGGCTTCTATTTTTTCCTTAACCTAGCGATGAAGAAACCATCTACCCCCCCTTTGTCGATAAGATGCGCGGGGGTTGTTTGCAGCCAGCCCTCTGGGTTAACGCAATTTTCAAACTCTGGGACCTCTGATGGCTTTACTGGGTCGACAGAGATATTGCCGTTTCGGTCGAGGAGTTTCTCTATCTGATCTAACCCTTCTAATTTCTCCATTGAACAAACGCTGTATACGAGGGTGCCCCCGTCTCGCAACAGCTCGGCGGCGCGATCGAGAAATTTTGTTTGTATATCCGATTGACGGGTGACGTCGGCGGCGGATTTCAGGATCGGGATATCCGGGTGGCGCCGGATCGTGCCGGTCGCCGTGCAGGGCGCGTCCAACAAGATGGCGTCGTATCGCTGATCCGTCTTCCACTCCAGCAGGTCTGCCTCGATCACTGTAGCTGTCAGCTTTAGCCGACGCAGATTCTCTGATAGGATCTTCAATCGGTTGGATGCAACGTCTAGAGCGGCGACATCGTGTCCCGCAGCCGCAAGCTGGGCGGTTTTACCCCCAGGGGCTGCGCAAAGATCCAACACTTTTTTTGCAGCCGACGCTGTCGGTATCAGCTGGGCTGGCAAGGCTGCCGCGGCGTCCTGTACCCACCAGGAGCCGGCGTCGAATCCCGGTAAAGCGGTTAATTCACCCGCAGCGGAAAGGCGGACTGTTGAGGTGCCGATCGGCTCACCGCCAAGTGTTTTGACCCAATCAGGCCGGTCCTTAGGGACGGTCAGATCGATCGGTGGAATTTTCAGGTGTGCGGCGGCAATGTTCGTGGCGTGTGCTGCATCAAAAGACCGGCCCCACGACTGCCATAGCCAATCCGGTACGTTCGCCCGCTCAGCTTCTGGTGTCAGGGGAATACTGTCGGCCATTCGCACGACCCGTCGCAAAATGCCGTTTACGAGACCCCGGAACCGGTCTGGCCCGCGTTGTCCCGCTAGTGTTACCGAGGTGTCCACGGCGGCGTAGGTCTGAGTATCAAGAAAAAGAATCTGGCATATGCCAAGACGTATTGCATTGCGCGCGGCGACGGCCGACCGAGGCAACGGTCTATCCAGACAGTCATCGATGATAACGTCAATTTGCCCCAATCGTCTTAAAGTTGTGGCGACAAGATTACGCGAAAACGCCCGATCGCGCGGTTCCAATTTGGCGAAGCGCTTGTCAGATTGCAGGGCTTCGTCCAGCGGCCTGCGCCGATCGATAACGTCATGCAAAATCGTGTGTGCTTGGGCGCGGGCGGCCATACCGGTGCTGCCATTTTCCTTGATGCTCATAGGCCGACAATAGCGAAAACTGCACGCCGCACAATCCAGGTCCGTTGGTTTCGAAGAAAGGCAGAGGGTTCCTTAATTCCGCTCCCCCGCCTTCGGCGGTCGCACCTTTCGTCAGGCAAATGGGGGTCCGACTGGCGCAGGCTGGGCTGATATGTATGGCCTGTTTGCTGCCCGGCCCTCCACTCATCGTCTGCTCGATCGCCAAAGAGATCAATCCGACGATAAATTCGCTCCGCAGGATCACGATGCAAAAAAAGGGCGGCCATAACCGCTAGTTAGAAAGTAATTTTGCTGTAATTCATACCTTCAGTGCCCAACTCAACTCCCACTGACGCGAGTGACAAACGGGAAATCTGATGATAGGCATCCCGTAACGGGCGCTCGTCCGGCTTGGCTCCAGATAAGGAAATTTGATTGGCCTGCATTCTGACAACTCTTTTCTCTGGCGGTGTTTCTCGAGCTCGGCTGGGCCCTATTTCATGACTACGTCACGTATTCTCCGCAATGCATCGATGCTGGGGATCGCGCAAGTAATATCTATGGCTGCAGGTTTTGTTTCGACTGCCTGGCTCGCCCGAATGTTGGGACCAGAGCTCTATGGTATCATCGGTTTCGGCACCGCGTTTGTGTCTTATTTTGCGTTGTCGGTGGTGTTCGGCACCGACCTTTACGGCACCCGGGAAATAGCCGCGGCCCCGGGCCGTACACAGATTCTCTTTTCCCGAATACTCAGCGCACGCCTGATACTTCTTTTCGTGGTCGGCCTAATTTACGTCGGTGTGATCCTCGTGATAGATCGGCCCCGCCAAGTGAGCGTCGTAATGTTTATTCAGCTCCTCGGGCTGCTGTCCGCGGCAATGACGGTCGACTTTCTTTTTCAGGGACATCAGCGTATGGGCCCACCTGCCATTCGGCAGAGTGCCGCAGCGTTGCTGGGCATGATAGCCGTACTGATCTTGGTGAACGGTCCCAACGATGTATTTGCTGCCGCCGCAATTCCGTTTTCGGTAATGTGTTTTAGCGCATTTCTTCTTGGCGTCTTTACGCACCGGCGGGTTGTGCGGCTGGGTTTTTCGTTTAATCGTCGTGGGTTGCGTGACGTATTTTGTGGCAGCGCCCCATTGTTACTGGCAGGATTGATGACCCTAGTATTTCTCAACGTCGACGTTGTAATGCTAGGATTTTTACGGTCTGCCGAAGAGACGGGAATATACGCCGCTATGTGTAGGCTGTTTCTTTTGTCCATGTTCGTGGCTCACATCGTGAGCTCTGCTTTCTCTCCGGCTCTCGCAGCGGCAGGACGCAACCTGGAGCAAATGCGGGCTATCTATTATCGATATATACGCATCGTTATATTTCTGGGTGCCCCTATCTGTGCCGCGATGGTCGCCTTTCCGGCTTGGGTGACGTTGGTAGTATTTGGTGAAGAATTCGTCGAAGGCGCTGGCACCCTCTCCTTGTTACAGATTGCAGCAATCATTTCTTATGCCTGCATGGCGCCACTAACGGCGCTGGTATCTTGGCGCGAGCAAAAGGCACAAATGACCATCTTGGCGATGGTAGCCCTAACCAACGTATGTTTAAATTACTGGTTGATACCGGCCTACGGTGGCATAGGTGCTGCTATTGCCACCCTAGCTGCGCAGGGCGTGATGTTTGCGCTGCTGGTTTCCCGAGTGCGTTCCAAATTTGGTTTGTTCGGTTTTGGCACACCGGCGGTGGCGGTTGTTTGCAGTTTTGTGGCTTTTTTCGGTGCGCGCTTCTTGGCGGAATTCCTGCTTTTGATTAGTGATATCTTCTCGGTGTGGTTGCTGCCGCTTTTTATGGTTGTCGCGGCGTTAGGATGCTATCTGGTGTTGACCTATGCAGCAGGCGTTTTTCGACGTTCTGACCTGACGGCCGTGATATATGTTTTGCGCAACCGAGATGGGAAAAACAGCGATATGGAAGGATCGGGTCCGGCCAATGGCTATTAAAAAAAGCAAAGAATATGTCGACGTGGCGGCCAAGAAAAGGAAACGCCACGGCACCGGAAAATCCGTGGTGCCTGAGACGACGACGAATTCCCAAAAAGGTGAATTGATTACCAATACCCCCGTAGAGACCGGTGGGCGCGGCGGCGCAGACCCTACCCGCTACGGAGACTGGGAGATCAACGGCCGCTGTGTCGATTTCTAGGCTCTGATTTCTATATTTTCCGTGGTGTCCGATTAATCTTGGAAAAATAAAGTCGCGGCCCCGATAGACCTTAATTGTTTTGACGGTTCCTCACGAGGTCGTTGACCACGGCGGGGTCTGCAAGGGTGGTGGTATCTCCCAGCTGATCATGTTCACCGGCAGCAATCTTGCGCAAAATGCGCCGCATAATCTTCCCCGAGCGCGTCTTAGGTAACCCAGGCGCCCACTGTACGATATCCGGCGACGCGATGGGGCCAATTTCCTTACGCACCCACTGCACCAACTCAGTCCGCAGTTCATCCGACGTGTTCTCGCCTTCCATCAGGGTGACATAGGCGTAAATGCCCTGTCCCTTGATGTCGTGTGGATAGCCGACCACCGCGGATTCAGCAACTTTTGGATGTCCGACAAGGGCGCTTTCTACTTCCGCCGTCCCCATGCGGTGGCCGGATACGTTGATTACGTCGTCGACGCGGCCCGTGATCCAGTAATACCCGTCTTCGTCGCGGCGACATCCGTCGCCGGTGAAGTAATTTCCCCTGTAAGTCGAGAAATATGTCTGAACGAACCTATCATGATCGCCGTAGACTGTCCGCATCTGGCCTGGCCATGAGTCGATCAAAATCAAATTACCCTCCGCGGCGCCCTCAAGAACTGTCCCGTCTGCATCGACGATTTCGGGTTTGATGCCGAAGAATGGTCGCGTTGCGGATCCCGGCTTAAGAGGTGTCGCACCGGGAAGTGGTGTTATTAGGATGCCGCCAGTTTCCGTTTGCCACCAAGTATCTACGATCGGGCAACGGCTATCGCCGACCACCTCGTGATACCACATCCAAGCCTCTGGATTTATTGGTTCTCCGACGCTCCCCAACAGGCGTAGTGAGTTACGCTTAGTTGCCTCGACCGGCCCGTTCCCTTCGCGCATCAGAGCTCGGATAGCGGTCGGTGCGGTGTAGAAGGTGTTGACTTGATGC
>JAYYZV010000125.1:0-8332 GCA_036339975.1 Pseudomonadota bacterium
GATCAATGCCGACGCGTCTTGCGCCGTATGTCGCGAACCGTCTTTTCAACAGGCTCTTTCTTGCTCATGGATTTCTGCCTCATCTTCGTTCCTTTCGGTCACTACGATGAGCCAGAAATCCTCCGTTAGGCAATCAGTTCACATTGTCCCAAGGGTACTGACGTCAGACAGGCCTAATAAAGAGTTTGAACCTCACATAACTTTGATGGGGGGGGGGCGCATCCGTGCACCGCGCTGCCACCGACGGGGGCGGTAATTCTGACGCCGCCGCTCAAATTCGTGGATGGCTCGGGCAGCCCCCGCGCCACGAGTTCGCCTTCGTGCAGGCCAATAACTGAGCCGGGCTTGTTGCTGTCGGGCTATTTTACCGCCTGAACCAGGAACGTCGACACTGACGGGAAGACAATAATAAGAATAAGGGCAAACAGCATCGCGAGGGCAAACGGCGCCGAGCCCAAAAAGATTTCCTTCAGCGATATGTCGGGCCGGGACAGCGTGGAGTGAACGACATAGACCGCCAACCCTAATGGCGGCGTAAGCAGGCCGATTTCCGTCGCGATAACTGTCACGACACCAAACCACACCAGATCGATTTCATAGAATTTTAGCGCCCCGATAAACAGGGGCACCATAATCAGCATGATAGAAACCGAGTCGACGATTGTTCCAAGAATTATCACAATCACGACATACAAGGCCAGCATTCCATAGAATCCGGCGCCGAGTTCATGGAATATCTCTGCCATTTCTCCCGGCAACCCGGACATTCCCAGCATGCGGCTGTACATGCTGGCGGCGACGATCAGGAACAGCAGCGTGGCGGAAACCTTGCCGGTATCGATCAGCACCGACCAGAGCATCGGAAGTGTTAGTTTTCGCCGCATTACGGCAAAGATGAGGGCCAGAAAAGCCCCCGCGGCGCCCGCTTCGACAGGCGTAAAAACACCGCCGTACAACCCCCCCATGACCAAGGTGATTAGCAACGAAATTGGGATTATTTTACCCCAAGCGCCGCCGACAATTTCTGCGTCCGCTTCCACACTCTCATGCGCGGTTGTCTGGTCGCTGAACGTGCCGGTTGCGAAAACCATCTTAGGGAGGAAGCGCGCCATCAGGTAAATCATGCCACAATACACCAGGGTCAGAAGTATCCCGGGGCCGATGCCGGCAATAAACAGATCTCCGACGGATTCCTCGACGATCAGCGCGTAAATAATCAACAGCACACTTGGCGGTATCAGCATGCCGAGAACGGAGGAGCCCGCCACTGTGCCGACGGCAAAGCGGCCGGTATAGCCATGCCGGATCATTTCCGGCACCGCGATCTTCGAAAACACAGATGCCGACGCGACCGATACGCCGGTAATGGCGGCGAATATCGCATTTGCGACGACCGTCGCCATCCCCAGGCCGCCGAGCACGCGCCGCAACAGCATCTGGCCAATATCGTATGCGTCCCGGCCCATGCCGGCGGCGGATACCAGAAACCCCATCAGCACAAATAACGGGATGACGGCGAAGACAAAATTATTAACCGTCTGATGCGCCGATATCCACAAAAGACTGATCGCCACGACGGCATTTTCCTTGATGACCCAGGCGCCCACAAACGACATAAGGGCTAGCGTCACAGCGATGTGCATACCCAGATAAATAAGCAACAACATCATCGCTACGGAAATTAACGCTATTTCGAAAGCTTCCATCGATCTTTATTTCTTATTTATGAGATATATTTTATTCTACTTAAGCTCTACTGCCCGGGTTTAACAATTTTTGCGCATCCTTGGCGGCCAGCATGAGGAATTGGAGCCCGGTCAGCCCGCATCCCACAAAAACGATAAACAGCCGCGGCCAATCTGGAAACGTAAACACACCGACAACCCCGACGTAAAAGTCGTTGCTGTAGGCATCTATCCATTTTGGCCATGCTACAGACATTATTGCACCCATGAGAACGGCGCCTGCCAGAAAAAATATAATGTTCAGCGGGTGCGCGATGCGTGGTCGCCTGACGATCAGCCTCGTGATTAACGCATCCGACCGGGTCATGCCACCCGATCGCAGAGTGTAGGATAGCTGGAGATAGAGCACCGCGACCACGGACATGGTAACTATCTCGGTCGTCCCCGCGATGGGGGCGTTAAAAAGAAACCGGCAGAGAACGTCGCTGACCACAGCCAGCATCATCAGCAGAACCCAGACAGCGGCGACGCCGTTGAAGAAGAGAATTGCCAGCCCGAGAAGGCGATCACACTGGTTCAGGGTTCGCATGACCATTCCATCGTTATGCCCTGCGGTAAATTAAAGTGTTCGGGCATCTCGTGAAGTGATGCCCGAACAGCCCCTATTTTCGGGTTACGGCTGCAAATTATTCGCGATCCCAATTCCGCATTACCACCTGTTTGTTTGTGCGCATGTAATCCATAAACGTTTTCAGCATTTTAGTCCCAGGGAGACCGGCCTTATCCTGTCTTTTGGCCCAAGCCTGAGCGGTGTTGGGCAGCGCAAAGGCCCACGCACGGCTTTCCGCCGCTGTTAACTTATGCGTCGTTTGGCCGAATTTTTTCGAACACACGCCCACGCCCCATTTTGCGCCGCCGAGTGTCGCCTTGTCGGATCCCGCAGACCAAGCTGAAGCGCCTTTTTTCACTGCCGCCTGAATTTCCCCCGGCATTTTTTTCCAGGAATCCATGTTGACGGTAATGAGCGCGTTAGAAACGGCGCCAAAGCCAGCGTTGAGCTGGTAGGGCGCCACTTCGCAAAACTTGAAGGCCGCCATTGCCTGCTGCCACAACACGGTGCCCTCATAAATTCCGGTTTTGAGACTACTGTAGATTGTGCTCAAGCCCTTTATCGTCACAGGGACCGCGCCCACAGACGCCACCCAAGGAGCATTCGATCCAACGGCGCCAATTTTCATCCCCTTTAGCTGGTCGACACGGGTAATTTTTGTTTTCGTCCACAGGGCGTAATTTTCGGCTGTTCCAGAGATGGCGAGAACCGTCTGGTTAAAGCGCTGGGCCTGTTTTCCCATAGCTGGATATTTTGCCAGCAGATTGCTCATCGCGGCGGTCGTGGTGGAAAGATCTGCCGATGTGAAAGGTGTTACGTAGCCGATCTGATACAGAGAAAGTTTGGACGGATGAAACGGGCCCGGCACAACACCAATATCGCCCAATCCGGTCTGCACACCCTCCAGTTCACCGCGTACTTTTACAATCTGGCCCCCGAATCCCTTGATCCACGACACCTTGTAGTTACCCGTTTTCGCGAGAATTTCATCGACCTTCGGCATGAACGCCTTGATGGCGGCGCCGACGGGCGCGTAGTGATGCGAATTTCCTGAAATCACCGTTAAATTAACGCGTTTTGCCGCCTCGGCGGAAAACGGTGCAGCCGAAAGAACCGGCAACGTCAGTACCAAGGCCGCTAGCCCCTTGCCGAATTTAGGCGATCCTGCTTTTAAGAAACTCATGTCTTCCTCCTCTACTTATTGTTTTGAAATCCCGTTGGTCGCATATGTCTTCCGTAACTATGAGAAAGTTTAACCAGCGTTCTTTCAATCGATAGGTTTACGGACCACACTATCGCAGTTTGCACCATTTGACTATTTTTTAAGGGATCGTCGGCAGCAGGAGATACGAAGGATGTGCCGGCCCACAATGGAGGGTGACCTCGTTGTCGAATATTTCGGAAGGCCTGTTTTTGACCTCGTCATGCCGGAACGGACCCACACCGGTAAAGACCCCCATCCGTTTGAGCCCCTTGGACCCGGGGTCGCCCGCCGCATGTTCATAATCCCTGCCGCGAACGGAAAGACCAATCCGGTAACCGGCGGGCACGGCGATGCAGGTTGGCCAGATTTCGATATCGAGCTCGTAAATTTCACCCGGATCAAGGCTTTCGACCTCGTCATGGGTATGATACGGGCGATATTCCACTGATTGTTGACAATCCAGTTTGCGGTGAGACGCCCGTAACCAGCCGAGCGCAATCGGCGTATGCGGGTCATTCGAGCCCTGAAAAGTCACCTCTTTCATGTCGGGCGTAAAAACCCGGACGATAAGAAAAAGATCGGCGTCTTCCGTTGACGAGGAGATAAATAACTTGCTCGCGATCGGTCCCGTCACTTCGATCGCTTCTTTGAGCGGAGGCGTCAAAAACGTTAACCCGTCCGAATTCGCAAGGTAGGCGCTTGAATCTGGCTGGGTTGCATGGGTTAGGCCAAGGGTGGAATCTACAGTGTCGAGATACAGCTTCACCCATTCGGTGCGGGCGATCGGCCATTCGTCTTCATGGCGTTCGACGAATTTTTCGCCGGGATGGCGGATTTGGAGCTGAACTTTCGGTTGGCCGGACCATCCCGTATCTTCCTGTTTCAAGAAAAAGTCGAAGAAACGTCGTTGGAGGCCAACCCCGTAATCCGTATAGAAATGGGTCCAGTGCTCCAGGCCGTGAACTTCCAGCCATTTTTGCTTCGATCCTGCCGCCAGGAAGCCTTCGAAATTACCTCGGGGATGGAGTCCCTGGCCGCCCCAATTTCCTGCCGAGAGCAAAGGCACCTCGATTTTGGCAAGGTCCGGTCGCCGGGATACCCAGAAATCGTCTGTCGCAAGCGGGTTCGCGATAATGTCGCCATGCCAGTCGCTGCGGTTTGCAGCGAGCTCTTCGGGAGTTAGGGTCTCCGGGCCCGACACCCAGCCGCCTGTCATGCTGCTGGGCTCGCCATTGGTCCCGAGGCCATTCTGGAGAATGACAACATAGGGATCATACCAGGCCCGGCTGAACGTGCACATAATGCCACCGTGATGCGCCATATCCCGATAATAATCCGCGGCACCTTCCCACACGCACATCGCCTCCAAGTGGGGCGGGCGAAGAGCCGCCGCCTGCCACTGGTTCATGGCAAGATACGATATCCCATTCAGACCGACGCGGCCGTTGCTCCATTCCTGTGCGCCCGCCCATTCGATGCAGTCATACAAATCTTGTGCTTCGCGGGCGGACCAGGGGTCGATATTACCCGGGGACCGGCCGGTGCCACGCGAATCCACGCGGACGACCGCATAGCCGAATGGAACGAATTTTTCAGGATCGCAAATTTCGAAACTTTGGTAGCGATTGGTAGACCCGGCAGGAACGTCCGGGTGTTCGTCACACATGCGCGTCCATTGCTCGGTGAACTGGTCGCCAAAGACCAGCCACTTGCCATATGGGCCGTATGAGAGAATTACCGGCCACTTACCCTCGCCGGGCGGTTTGAAAACATCGGCGCGAAGCAATAAGCCATCGTCCGCTGGGATTGGCGCGTCCCATTCGATATGCATCCCGTCACGGATTTCAGTCTGGTGACCGTCCACTATTGATCCCTTCCAGTGCAATCAGCAATTAGCCTGATCATGGAATTGCCTGCAGTGTTCTTAAAGCCACAAGTCGATAGGTCTCAGTCGGTTTGTTAATATGCCGGATAGGCTTCGTTCCTGCCAAGGCCCAGTTCCGTTCGGCCGAAGTTTTCCGCCGGCACATCCCAGGCCATGACAACGTGGGACGATATGGCGTGAACATCGCGCCACGCGCGCTGCACGGAATTGTTATCCATCAGGCCGCTTGAGCCGCTGATCTTGATAAGAGAATCCATCGCCGAGCGCAGTTGACGCATGGCATAGGCCCAATCGCGCCGCAGCAATATACGCGTCGCCATATCCATGCCCGAATAGTCAGACCGCGCGGTCGCGAGGCATCGACGCGCAAGCAGTTCAACGGTATCGATTTGAGCTGAAATATCCGCGATTGCGATCTGCACGGGTACATGTTGCGCGATCGCCAATTGCGTATAGGTAAGATATCTCTGGCCGGTCCAGGAGATAAATTCCTCATACCCCCCACGGGCTACGCCGAGCGCCGGACCCAGCAAGGCATAGCTGTGAACCGCGATAAAAGGCGTGCGATAAATCGGATTGGTGTTGGTTTCCGACCCCGGCGAGCACGCGTCTCTCAATGTCGCGAAAGACACGGTGCGATGTTCCGGAACGAAGACATCCTCCAGGATTGACGTGTTTGAGCCGGAGGCGCGAAGCCCCGCGGAATACCAGGTGTCGCTTTGGCGGACCTGATCGACCGGCACCAGGAATAGCTTCATGTCGGGGTGATGATCGCCTTCGGTAAAGACGAGCCCGCCAATCATGATCCATTGAGAATGTCTCAGGCCGCTGCACCATGACCATTCCCCATTGAGCTTGTAGCCGCCGGAGGCAAATTCGACCTTTCCCGTCGGCGCTGCCGAGGTGGCGATACACGCCTTGTTGTCGCGGCTCCACACATCGTGCTGCGCCTTTTCTGGAAAATGCGCGAGCATAGCGGCATGGTCGGCCAGATAATTGAGACACCAGGCTGACGACCCGCAGGTCGATTTTCCCAATTCAATCGCGATATCGAAAGCAACCTCGTGATCGCATTCATAGCCGCCCCAACGCCTTGGCTGCAGGGTATGGATCAATCCGCTATCCAAATATTCCTCGACAGATTGGCGCGGAATATTCCGGTCCCGCTCGGCCTGAGTGGCCCGCTGGCGCAGTCGCGGCGCCAAACCGACCGCCCGTGCCACCAGGTCGGAGGCCGTTGGTACATCGCCGTCACCGTCATAATTGTCCACTTCAGCGATATCCATAGTGTGTGCTCCCGACAATATGAGGAATTGCTCTTCAAGCCGCACCGGCGCGCGGACAGACCATTCGAGATATCACTGCGCTTCAATTCGTCAAACCGGTCTAAATCGAAACCATTCTGCCATCTCACACAGACAAAACAACAGGTATTGCTGCTTGGTCATTACCAAATCCTGACAAACTTTCGTCTAAATATGTAAAGTGATCGGCAATAGAACTGGTAAAGGAGGAATTGGGATGAATATTCCATCAGAAAATCTTTCGGCCGCCAAGCGCATCTCGCATGTCGAGCCGCTAACAACGTTGGACGAGAAAATTCTTGGGCCTCACACCGCCGTTATCGTGATCGACGTACAAAACGATTTCTGTGCCGATCAGGGATGCATGGCGAAGGAGGGCTTCGACGTGACCGACGCCCAGGAGATGGCCGACCGTTTGCCACCATTCCTCGCCACCGCGCGTGCCGCCGGCGCGCTGGTCGTGTTTGTTCGAAACGTTTATTCAACCGATCAGAACTATTATCTGTCGGATGTATGGCTCGAGCAGGCGGCGCGGGCGCGGGCGGGCAGCTACACGAAAACACCGGTTTGCGCCGACGGGTCCTGGGAGGGGGATTACTACGGCGACGTGCGCCCCGAACCAGACGATGCGCGCGTCATCAAGCACCGCTTCAACGCTTTCCTCAACACCGACCTCGACACCATCCTGCGCGCAAACGGCATTCGCACCCTGGTGATAACCGGCGTCGCCACAAATGTTTGCGTTGAATCGACGGCGCGCGATGGTTTCATGCGCGATTACTACGTTGTCTTCACCTCCGACGGGACGGCTACCTACTCCCGTCAGGATCACGATGCGACTTTGCGCAATATCGACCGCTATTTTGGCGAGGTACGCACCCTGTCGGAACTGGAAACGATCTGGATGTTCAACGAAAAGCGCTGATGCTGCGGACGGGGTACGTCGCCGCAATACCGGTTTTGGCGTTTGCTCTATCCGGCGCGGGCCGGTTCCTGGAATTCCCAGGTATGGCCCTGCGGATCGGTGACGAACAACTGAGCTTCGTCGATCAGGTTCGATATCTCCTCGAAATGTATGTCGAGGGCCCGCATACGATTGCGAAAAATTTCGGCGTCTTCGATACGCCAGGCCGTATGACGGCTTGCCGGCTCGACTCCGGCGCCGTCCCTGGGCTTAAGCGCACCGTCATTGGCAATCAGGTGAAACTGGACCGTGTCGTCTTCATCGCCAAGCCAGGCGCCGGGCCCCAGTTCATCGAGGGCTCGAGGACGCGGCAACACTTTCAGTCCGAGAACGCCGGTAAAGAATTCGATGCATTCGTCCAGCTTTTCTGTGGCGACAGGAATGCCTTCGTGAATGGACCCCAGAAATTTAATCGCCGGAATTTTCGTATTTATGGTCGTCATTGAGCTGGCTCCTATAAGGTTTGCATGTTGAAAGTTCTCATCGTCGCTAAATAAATCTCATGATCGTCCCATTTGATAGCTCAAAGTGAACGTGCCCGTCACCGGGTTCGACGCCTGATGCGGTTGATGGGCTTGCAAGCGATCTACCAGAAGCCCCGAACCAGCGATCCGCACCCGGAACACCGGATTTACCCGTATCTGCTGAGGAACATGCGGATAAACCGTCCCAATCAGGTC
>JAYYZV010000126.1:0-16355 GCA_036339975.1 Pseudomonadota bacterium
TTGTGTGTCTTTACCGTTCGTGAAGTCTTGGTCCGTTTCTGCTGTATTTGTGCGGCGAGGGACAGCAGTTGAAATGCGCGGCCCGCCGACGCAAGATAGGCGAAACGAGGGAGCAGTTATGAGCCAGCGCCAGCACGACATGGGCGGAATGGATGCTGGGCCAATTGAAGAATCTGCACACGACGCAGAACCTTGGGCCAAGATGATCACATCGCTTGCCGCCGCAATGCGCGAACACGACGTTATGCGTATCGACGAGTTGCGACGCGCGCTCGAGGACCTTCCGCCCGATATTTATGAGCAGGACTACTTCGAACGCTGGTCCGAAGCAATGGTCAATCTACTGGAGGAAAAGGGTCTCCTAAGCAGGGATGAGGTCATGAGCCGGATGGATGCGATTAAAGAGAAAGTAGGAGACTGACCATGCCGATGTTTAGTGTCGGAGACCGTGTGCGTATCAAGAACTCCCACCCGCCGGGTCACCGCCGCACACCCTACTACGTGCGCGGCAAGACAGGCGTGGTCGAGCGCTACTGCGGCGATTTCAAGAACCCCGAGGAACTGGCCTACGGCTTCGATGGCACGCCCAAGCGCGAACTGTATCGTGTGCGCTTAGCGCAGACAGACCTGTGGGAAAATTATGAAGGCCCTGCAGACGATACGCTGGACTTGGAGATTTACGATCACTGGCTTGAAAAGGCTGAAGGATAGAAACATGAGCACCGATGACCGCGGCACAGACGAACACGGCCACAACCATGACCATCTGGGAACCACGCCCGATGTAAACGAAACCGGCTATTACGAGTTGATGGCCGAGGCGATGAAGGAAATTTTGATCGAAAAAGGCGTCGTCAGCGCCGATGATGTGCGCCGCAATCTTGAATTTCTCGACAGCCGCGACCCGGTTGAAGGCGGCCGCGTGATCGCTAAAGCCTGGACCGATCCGGAGTTTAAGAATCGCCTGCTTGAAGACGGCACAGCCGCGGTTGAGGAAATGGGGCTCACCATGGGCGACGCTGAACTGGTGGTCGTTGAAAACACCGCCGACGTGCACAACATGATTGTATGCACGCTTTGCTCTTGCTACCCGAGGACGCTACTGGGCCTGCCGCCAGACTGGTATAAATCCAAGAGCTACCGGTCGCGCGCCGTCGTCGAACCCCGTGCCGTCCTGAAGGAATTCGGCACAGAGGTGCCTGATGACGTGACCGTTCGCGTCCACGATTCCAACGCCGACATGCGTTATCTCGTGCTGCCGAAGCAACCCGAGGGTACCGACGGTTGGTCCGTCGAGAAGCTTGCCGGAATAGTCAGCCGTGACGCCATGGTCGGGGTGGTCCTTCCTGAGGCCTGAGGTTGATTAACTTTCGGCGGTGGATGCGGCTTGCTTGCGGGTGGCGAGCCATACGCCGGTGAAGATCAGTACGATCCCAGCCGCGTGGAACAGGTAAAACTGTTCGCCCAGCAGGGATGTTGCTAGCAGCACGCCAAACACGGGCGCTAGATAAATGAAATATCCGGCGGTACCCGGCCCCACTTTTGACACCGAATAGGCCCAGAATATTTGCGCCAGCACCGACGGCCCCAACGTCATAAAGCCAATCGACCAGACAGTGGTCACGTTCACTTCAAGGCTACGCTCAAAAACATAGAATTCGATTAGCCACAGCGGCAGCATGTAGAGCGTCGCGAATCCGAACATTCCGGCCATTAGGGCGCTGGAGCTGAGTTCCGCCGGCGCGCGGCGCAGGAACACCGCGTAGACCGAATACGACATCGTCGCCAGCAACAGGATGATGTCGCCGATATTGAAGGTCAGGCCCAGCAGCACGTTTACGTCACCACGGGTGACGATCACGGCGACCCCGATAAAGCCCAGTACCACACCGACGCCTTCGCGCTTCCCGAACCGGTCACCGAGGATGATCAGCGCCGTAATCAGGATGCAGATCGACATAAGCCCTTGGAACAGCGCACCGTTGATGGCGGACGTGTATTGCAGGGCAACGTAATGCAGTGCACCAAACCCAATAGCCGACGACAGCGCGAGGAACGAAATGTATTTCCACTTGAGCAGTGCAAGTTCGCGGTGGCGCCAAAGTTCTCCCGACGTCCATGTCAGCACGATCACGAAGGCAAATAGCCAGCGCCAGAAATTCAACGCCATCGGCGGCACCTCTCCGGCGACGTGGCGGCCGACCACGGAGGATCCAGCCCAGAATAGGGCGCAGAAGGTCAGGAGGATGTAGGGGACGGCGCGGGAATTTTTCACGACGCGGCGGCTGTTGTCTGGCGCCCGAACGTGGCCAGCCAGATCCCCGTCGCGATCAACGCTATACCGATCGCGTGATAGGTCTCGAATGGTTCGCCCAGGATGACAGTAGCCATGATGACGCCGAACACTGGCGTCAGATAAATCATGTAGCCGGCTTTCGCGGCGCCAATCCGGCGAACCCCCTCGGCGAAGAAGGTTTGGGCTAGAACTGATGGAAATAACGTGATGAAACCGACCGTCAGCAGGGTGGTCTGTGTTACCGGCATGGGCCGGAACCAGAAATGTTCGATAATGAAGAACGGCAGGATGTGAAGCGTTCCGAACATCATGGCAAGAAACATGAAGCTTGGCAGGTCGAGTTCCGTCGGCCGCTTATAGAGAAAAACAGCATAGATTGCCGATCCGAAAACGCCTAGGAAAAGCAACGGGTCACCCGGATTAATTTGCATCTTCAGGAGTAGATCGATATCGCCCCGGATGACGATTGTCATCAGCCCCAGCATGCCCAGCGCAACCCCGATGCCCTGCCGCGCTGTCACACGTCGGCGCGCGAACAGCATTCCGGCCAGTACGATACAGATCGGCAAAGACCCTTGGAGCAGGTTTCCGTTAATGGCGACCGTATATTGCATTCCCAGATAAACCAGACCGTTGAATGCGGCCATTGATAGAAGCCCCATTAGGTTGAGAAGCCAGAAATGCTGCATCACCACGCTGCGGTGTTGCCAGGTGTTGCGAAGTGCAAATGGAGCGAAGATCATTGCTGATAGAAACAGCCGCCAGAAGGTCAGCGCCATGGGCGGCATCTCGTTGGCAGTAGCGCGAGCGATATTGGTGTTAGCCGCCCACAACAGCGCGACGATCATCAGCATCAGATAGGCGACCAGGCGGCCCTTAGAGGTTGTCCCCACCGCGTCCGGCACGGCATTGTTAGCCATTTCTCGGTTCCGCCTTTGCCGGTGCTGTGTCGCGCCGGAAGGTCGCGAGCCAGATGCCGACCAGCACGCAGGCCGCGCCAATGATGTGATACCAGAACAAATCTTCGCCGAGGATGACAATCGCCAGTGCACTGGCGAAGATGAAGAACAAATTGCCGAAATACCCCGCCCGCGCCGGACCTGCCCGGTAGGTGCCTTCGTTCCAGCATGTCGTGCCGATAAAGCTTGCCATGACCGCGACGTAGAGAACGAACAGCACACTGTTTTGCGTCAGCGGCATTGGGCCGACGGTAGCGTGTTCATAGAGATATAACGGCGCAATCCCGACGACGCCAATCAGGGCGATGGTGGTCATAAACGGCATGATATCTATTGTCTGCGGTTTCCACCGCATGAGGAATGCCTGCCACGCCCAGATAAAAACGGCACCCAGTGCCCAGATATCTCCTTCGCCCAGCTGCAGCGTTTGCAACACCTCTATATCGCCGCGGGTGACGATAAGTATCGCGCCGCCCATGGAAAAAACGATGCCGAGCCATTGTTTGCCTTCAATACGTTCACGCAGCACGGCAAGTCCGATCAGTAGCACCAGAACGGGCAGGATTGATTGGATTAGACTGACTTGCACCGCAGGCGCTTTCTGCAGTGCGACATAGAATACTGCATTAAAACCAGCTACTGATATCAATGCGAAGGAGGCGACAAACTTCCAGTGGACCAGAATCTCGTGTCGCTGCCGCCAGGTGCGTGCGCCGAAGATGGTCGCGAAAATCAGGAAGGCCGTTACCCAGCGCCAAAAGGTGAATGCCATGGGTGGGATGTTTTCGTCCGCCGTCGCGCGGCCCACGGTGGAATTTCCGGCCCACATCAACACCGCTAGCACCAGCAGGGCATAGCCGGAGAGAATGCGTTTTCGGGCATCCGCATCGGTTACCGCGGTCTGGGAGGAGGGGTCGGCCAAGGCAGGGGTCCTGTGGTGAAGAAATTCGGCGGAGTATACGAAACGCGCGCACTATAAGACCACCAATTTACCGATGCCAGCTATGCGACTCGGGCGCACTGGTCAATAGACGCTTCCGGGAGTAACACAGGTTCATGTTGGGCGCCGAAATAATGGGTTACACGATCTGGGAACTGGCCGTCATCGCCGGCATTTACTTCGTCGCGGGGGTAGTAAAGGGCGGAATTGGGCTCGGCCTACCGACTGTCAGCATCGGTCTGATGGCAGCGTGGCTACCGGTAGAACAGGCGGCCGGTATTCTGATTATTCCCGTCATTATGACCAATATCTGGCAAGCATTTTTCGGCACGGCTTTCAGGCTCGTGATCGCCCGGCTTTGGCATCTGCAGATAGCGCTTGTGGTCGGTTCACTAGTTTCCGCGATCCTGATCGCTGGTGTCGATACTGCGGTCGCAGCCGGGTTGCTTGGCACTATGCTGATCGTGTTTGCCGCTACCAACCTGATCGGTAAAAAGTTCAGTGTGCCGGTGCGGTCCGAACGGACGCTTGGTCCGCTGATCGGGTTGTTGACCGGTTTGATTTCTGGCGCGACCGCGATCTTCGTCATTCCCGTCGTGCCTTATCTACAATCTCTCGATTTCTCTAAGGGCCGCCCTGGCCGTGAGGGCGACCAGACCGATATCACTCGCGCTAACGACGAAACCATGCAGAAAGACGCGCTGATCCAGTCTCTGGGGGTGACCGTTCTCGTCGCTTCGACTGGCCTCGCCCTTAGCCTCGGCGCTCGGGGCGAACTGCCGCTGTCGGTCATCGCGCCGGGTATAATCGGCACTATCACTGCGCTCTTCGGTATGGTGTCGGGTCGCATCATCCGCAATCGCTTGTCGCTGGAAATCTTCCGCCGCTGGGTCCTGATCGGCCTAATCTTCCTCGGCGTGGTGATGGTCGGGCGGGCGGTTGGATAGGATTTCTTTCGCTGGGTCGCGTCATTTGGCACAATGCGTCGATACAAGGAGACACCGTCATGACCCCGCCTGACTTCACCTTAATTGACGCCACGATCGCTGACATCCACAACGCCTATGCCGCCGGCACACTCACCTGCCGGGCATTGGTTGAAGCCTATCTGGACCGCATCGAAAAAATCGATCCCAAGATCAACTCCATCATCTCGACCAACCCCAGAGCACTCGAACAGGCCGACGCGTTGGATGCCGCCTATGCAGAATCTGGCCAGGTCGGGCCACTGCACGGCATTCCGATGGCGATGAAAGACCAGGGCGACGTTATCGAAATGCCAACCACCATGGGCTCGGTCCTGTTTGAAGGGCACATGCCGGAACGCGACAGCTTCGTCACTGCCAAGCTGCGAGAGGCCGGCGTCGTGTTTATCGCCAAGACTACGTTGGGAGAAATGGGTGCGGGTGACACGCACGGCTCGTTATTCGGCTCCACTTCCTGCGTCTACGATACGGCGCGCACGGCGGGTGGTTCATCCGGCGGTTCAGGCGCGGCGGTGTCGGCTAACCTGGTCACCGCGGCGATTGGGCAGGAAGGCTTCGCCTCAATCCGCCGCCCATCGATCTGGAACGGTATCGTCGGTATGCGCCCGACAGCGGGGTTGGTCAGCCGTGGCGGTGTCTATGCCGGCTGGCCGTCGACCAACGGCTCTCTCGGCCCCATGACGCGAACGGTGACGGATGCGGCCCGCCTGCTTGATGTCATGCACGGCTTCGACGCCGACGATCCTATTACCGGTCGGGGTGTCGGCAAGGCGCCGGACAGCTACGTCGCCGAGCTAGGCGACGGTGGCATGGCGGGTAAGCGTATCGGTGTGATGAGGACCGTGATGGGCTATCACTCGGAACCCGACTCCGAAGATTTCAAGGCTGTCGACGCGTTGTTCGACGGGGCGGTGACAGATTTGGTTAGCGCGGGCGCGGAGATCGTGGAGCCGGTCGAGATCCCCGGCATGCTGAATTTACTATCCCAGCGTGCAGCCGATGGCGCGGCCGAGGAAGAATCGTTTCGCGCCTATATGGAAGGCAGCGCCAACGCGCCTTATGAGACTATGGAAGATGTCCGCAACCATCCCAAATTCTCCGAGGCTTTTCATGGCGTACACACCCGCTGGGGGGTGGACAAGAACCCGGAAAAATTCGCCACCTACTGTGCCGCGCGCGAAGAGTTAATGACGCGGTTCCTCAAGGTGATGGCCGAAAACGACCTTGACGCTATTGTCCACAAAGCTGTCGAGCACACCCCGACGCCCATCGCCGATGGCACCGCGCCGCCTTGGACCGATCAAAAAGGGGCGCCACATTTGAACACGTTCTTGATCTACGTACCGAGTGTCGTGGTCCCTGCCGGCTTTACCGAGGCCGGACTGCCCGCCGGAATTACGTTTCTCGGCCGGCCCTATGCGGATGCCGAGATGCTGCGCTTAGCCTATGGCTTTGAGCAGGCGACCGACCATCGCCGGTTGCCGGATCTGGGGTAGACGCACCTCCGAGGATGAGGGGTCCGGACGGCCATCTTCAAAAATGCCTCCGCCCCCTTTAGGGAAAGGGTTAAAGAGAGGCTGGCCTTCCCACCTAATGACTGTCAGATGAAGAGGGCGTCCCTCTCTCTAACCTTGCCCTTGCAGGGGCGAGGGGACTGAATTGGAATCCCTTATCCTGAGGTGCGCCCATAGGGCGCATCTCGAAGGATCGGAAGCGACACGACGGAGCAGACCCGAATGACCGAGATCACCACCATCTATACCGAAGAAAAAGCCCAGCAGCCCGGCGACATCGTGGCTTGCACTAATCTGCACGTCGTACAAGAGCCTCAAAGACTGCCCCAACCCGATCGCCGCCCAGATAGAAAAAAGTCTTGGTGTGCGCGAATGGGTGGTGGATGTGATGGGGCCCGATTGCCTCGAGCAGACGCTGCTATCGGACCTCAAGCGGCAGCGCTACGGGCCATTAATATTTACGCTGTGCAAACGATTGCACAGTCTCTGCGGGACATGTAAATTCGCATGTGTAAACTGCGGTCCGCGCAACCATAACGGGCCGGCCGCGACTGACTTTCAGGGGGAACCACCGATGCCGCAGGATCTGTCCGATACTACCGCCTTTTCGGGGGATGACGATCTGAACCCCAATTACAACTGGGACCGCGCCATTCCGGCGCCTGGCCATTCGGCGGTCGACTTTGAAAAGAGAGTTGATTTTGACCGGCTGCACAAATACCGCCTAGCCCGGGCGCAGGAGGCGTTGGCCGCGTCTGATCTCGGTGCGCTGCTGTGCTTTGACAACAATAACATTCGCTATATCACCTCCACCGTTATCGGCGAATGGTCGCGCGACAAGGTGGCCCGCTATTCGCTGTTGCTGGGTGATGACGATCCGCATCTGTGGGATTTCGGTTCGGCGGCGGCACATCACCGACTGCACGCGCCATGGCTGCCGACCGATCACTGCCATGCCGGCATGCTAGGGCTGCGTGGCACGGTGCCGCCGGCGGCTGGGCTGATGGACAGCGCCGCCAAGGAGATTAAGCAGATGCTGGTCGATGCGGGACTGGATAACATGCCGCTTGGCGTCGATATTTGCGAGCCGCCGATGATGCTGGCGCTGCAGGCCGAAGGCATCGAGGTGCGCGATGGCCAGCAGGTTATGCTGGATGCACGCGAGATCAAGAATATCGATGAGATCGTGCTGCTCAACCAGGCGGCCGGAATGGTCGATGCCGTCTATCACATGATCGGTGAGGAGTTGAAACCGGGCGTCCGCGAAAACGACATCGTCGCCAAGGCCAACGAGATGCTCTACGAGATGGGCTCCGACGACGTGGAGGCGATTAATGCCATTTCGGGTGAGCGATGCAACCCGCATCCGCACAATTTCACGGACCGCATGGTGCGCCCCGGCGATCAGGCGTTTTTTGACGTCCTCCACGCTTATTCGGGCTATCGCACCTGCTATTATCGTACCTTCAATGTCGGTATGGCGACTGATGTGCAGGAAGACGCCTACAAGCGATGCCGCGAATGGATTGACGCTTCGATCGATCTGGTGCGCCCAGGCGTTTCCACGGACGAGATCGCTGCCGTTTGGCCGGAGGCCAGCGAGTTCGGATTCTCCGACGAGATGGAGGCCTTCGCGTTGCAATTCGGCCACGGGCTCGGTGTTGCTATTCACGAACGGCCGATCATTTCGCGCCTGTGTTCGATGGACGATCCGAAGGAAATTAAGACCGGCATGGTGTTCGCTCTGGAAACTTACTGCCCGGCATCGGACGGTTTCTCTGCTGCCCGCATAGAGGAGGAAATGGTCGTGACACCCGATGGGCCACAGATAATCAGCTTATATCCGGCTCAGGAATTGCCGATTTCAGTGAAGTACTAAGGGATAACTACGATTATCATAACTGATCCGTCCGCGGACCCAGAATTGACAGCGGGCACCAAAGCCGCTGCTCTGGACTCCAGTACAAGGCCGGGGTGACACTGTAGCGACGAAAGAAGGGGAGGCCATACGTGGCAACCAAACCGAAGGCCACCGTACCTAAACGCAAGTCAAAAGCTACGCCGAAAAGAAAACCGGCGGTAAAAGGTGAGAACGACGACATTGGCGAGGCAACGCGGCTTGCGCTGTGGCGCTCGCTGCTGGAAATCCGCCATCTCGAACAGCGTGCCTACGACCTCTTTTTGCAGAACCTGATCAAGGGCACGTCCCATCTAGCGCTGGGGCATGAGGCGGTCGCCGCAGGGTTCGCTACCGCAATGGAAAAAAACGACTGGTCGTTTTGCACCTACCGTGGCCACCACCATACGCTGGCGCGTGGCGCCTCAATGGAAGGCGTGTTGGGTGAGCTGATGGGCCGCGAATGCGGGCTGCTCCAGGGCAAGGGAGGCTCGATGCATCTGACATCAGTCGAACACGGGGCAATGGGTTCCTACGCTATCATCGGCGCGCATCTGCCTATCGCCATGGGGGCCGCGTGGACAGCGCAGTACAAAAATACCGGTCAGGTTTCCGTCTGTTTCTTCGGCGACGGGACGACAAATATCGGCGCGTTCCACGAGGCGCTGAACATGGCAGCCGTGTGGAAGCTGCCGGTGGTGTTTGTATGCGAGAACAATCTCTATATGGAATACACGCCCATCAAAGACGTGACGGCGGTTGAAAACCCTGCCGGCGACCGGGCCGCGTCCTACGGCCTGCCCAAGATCGTCATCGATGGCAACGACGCCGACGAGGTTTACCGCACCGCGCAGGATGCCTATGCCAAGGCGCGCGCCGGGGATGGGCCGTCGCTGATCGAGTGTCTGACCTACCGCCATTCTGGCCACAGCCGCGCCGATCCCGGCGATTACCGTCCGCCAGGCGAGCTCGAGGCGTGGCTGAAAAAAGACCCCGTGCCGCGCTATCGCGACCGCCTTGCCGAATTCGGCATCGACGAGGAGGTGATTGCCGGCATTGATGCCGAAGTGTTGGTTCAGGTCGACGAAGCGACCGAGATTTCCAAGGCCTCGGCCGCGCCAGGAATAGAGCTGATTGACGTCGATGTCTGGGCCGGTGGGGGTACGGCATGGCGGAACTGACCTATAGAGAGGCGGTGGCCGATGCTATCGCTCAGGAAATGCGCCGAGACGAGGATGTGGTCTTCCTTGGAGAGGATATCGGCGCTGCGGGCGGCGTGTTTAAGGCGACCGTCGGGCTGCTCAACGAATTCGGCCCGGCACGCGTGCGTGACACCCCGATTTCCGAACAGGCCATTCTGGGGGCGGCCATGGGTTCTGCTATGACTGGGCTCAGGCCGATCGCAGAGATCATGTTCTCCGATTTCCTTGCGGTCTGCTGGGATATTGTCGCTAACGAGATCGCCAAGGCGCGTTACATGACCGGCGGCCAGATGAGCCTGCCGCTGGTGATCCGCACCGCTAACGGCGGCGGCTCGCGTTTCGGCGCACAGCATTCCCAGTCAGTCGAGAACTGGGCGATGATGGTGCCGGGTCTAAAGGTTGTGGCACCCTCGACACCTGCCGACGTTAAGGGGCTCCTCGCGGCGGCAATCCGCGATCCGGATCCGGTGATGTTCTTCGAACAGAAATCTCTCTACCCCATCAAGGGAGAGGTGCCGGATGGCGAACTGGTCGACGAGCTGGGCACTGTGAAGGTGCTGCGCGGCGGCGACGACGTGACCATTGTGGCTCTAGCCGCCATGGTGCCACGGGCGCTGAAGGCTGCCCATGAATTGTCTGCCGAGCACGGTATAGAGGCGACGGTGGTCGACCTGCGCTCTCTAGTGCCGCTCGATACGCAGACTGTTCTTTCGGAGGTATCGAATACCGGTCGGCTCGTGACAGTCGAAGAAAACCCCCGTCTTTGCGGCTGGGGCGCGGAGATCGCCTCCATTGTGGCGGACGAAATTTTCTGGGATCTCGATGGACCGATCATCCGCATCACGACGCCGCATATTCCCTTGCCCGCAGCCGATGAACTAGAAGACGCCACCATGCCGTCGGTCGAGCGCATCGTCCGCGAAGTGGTTGAGAAGATCGACTGATGGTTATGGATGTCGTTATGCCGCAGCTGGGCGAGACCGTATCGGAAGGCACGGTGTCGGCCTGGCATGCCGAGGTCGGCGACAAGGTGTCGACCAAGACGCCGCTGTTCGATGTGTCGTCAGATAAGGTGGAGATGGAAGTGCCCGCGCCTTCTGAAGGCACGTTGCTCGAAATCCGCATCGAGGCCGGTGCAACCGTCCCGGTAGGCGAGGTGTTAGCCATCATTGGTAAGGAAGGTGAGAAAATCGTTGCCAAAGCTGGTGCCCGACCTGCGAAGTTGCCCCAACCGGCTGCTTCCGCACCGGCACGGGCAGTTGCTTTGAAAGCATCAAACCGGGATCCCAACGGTAACCCGTTGTCCCCGTCCGTCCGCCGTCTGGTGGCCGAGAATAATATCGACCCGGCGTTGATTGCAGGTAGCGGAGCCGGCGGGCGTATTAAAAAGAAAGACATTCTCAGCCATCTCGCCGGTGGTAGCGCTGGGACGGTAACGCGCGGAGCTCCAGCAACCGCGCAGATACAGTTCACCGGCGAGACCGAGGTCATTCCGTTCAACAATCTGCGCAGGGTGACGGCCGAGCACATGGTGCGGTCGAAGGCGACCAGTCCGCACGTCCTACAGGCGGTGGAGGCTGATTTCGGCCGCGTTGCGAGCGTGCGAAAAACTATGGCTCTCCAGTGGAAGGAGCGGGAAGGCTTCTCGCTGACCTGGCTGCCATTTGTCGCTCGCGCCGTATGTATCGGGATCTGTGATTTTCCGCGCGTGAACGCGCAGATACACGGCGAGAGCTTGGTCGTGCATCGTCGCGTTAATCTGGGCATTGCCGTCGACCTCGATTTCGACGGGCTGGTGGCACCGGTGGTGAAGGACGCCGACCGCATGTCGCTGCCGGAACTGGCCCGCGCCATTCGCGATGTTTCTGATCGCGCCCGTCAGGGCAAGCTTACGCCCGACGATTTTACCGAGGGCACGTACACGATTTCGAACTCGGGTGTCTTTGGGACGATGATCACCGCGCCAATCATCAACCAGCCCCAGGTTGCAATTCTGTCTACCGATGGGATTACCAAGAAACCGGTGGTGGTCGAGAACGAGGACGGCGAGAGCATCTCTATTCGCCCAGTCGGTGTGTTGGCGCAGAGCTTCGATCACCGCGCCATCGACGGCGCCTATTCAGCGGCGTTCCTGCATCGAGTAAAAGAGGTGATTGAGGCGACGAACTGGTCAACGACCGTTTTGTAAGGCGCGGTGGTTAAAGATTGACGGTTTTTTCTCAATATCAAGAGGCTCTGTCTTCCGCCCGGATTAAGACTGATTGAATTCAGGGATTCACGGTTGCCGTCGACCCTCGAATAATCAATTCGGGCCGCAAGGCAGTCGCCCGTGCCGGCGAATTTGGGGTTTCTATCAGTTCTACTAATCGTCGCGCGGCTTCACGTCCGAGCTCGTAGTGCGGAATTCGAATGGTGGTCAGCGGTGGTGTCAGTCGGTCGACGAAGGGCATATCGTTAAAACCCGTAACTGATAAGTCGATGGGACAGGACAGGCCTGCGTCGCCAATCGCTTCATAGGCGCCAAGCGCTAGGAGGTCGTTGGCGGCGACAATCGCGGTGAAATCCTTACCGCCGGAGATTAGTTTCGCTGCAGCTCGTAATCCTTCGTCCTCTGAAAATGCACGGGTTTCCGCCACCAAGTTCTCATCGGCCGCAAGACCTTCAGCGGCCATTACCGATAAGAAACCGCGGCGACGCGCTTCCCCAGTGGAGAGGGCACGCGGCCCGGCGATGTGCGCGAGTTTCGTGTGACCTAAAGAATTTAGGTGGCGGACAGCAAGTGAAATGCCCAGCACGTCGTCGTTCACGATGGAGGACACGCCGTCAGCCTCTGCGGTTCGGTTGACGAGGACGAGCGGCAGACCGTCTTTTAGGCACTCGGCAACAAGGGGGTCGTCTCGCCGCGCGGTGGCGAGAATCAGCCCGTCGATTTGGCGTGCGCGCATATTGGCAACGGCATCGGTCTCTCGGGCCGCGATATTATCGCTGTTGCCGAGTATGGCAGTATAACCGCTGGTGCCTAGCCCGTCTTCGATGCCCCGGATGATTGGCGGAAAAAGGGGGTTGGTGATATCCGGAATCAGCACGCCAATAGTGTTGGTTCGTCTAGTTCGCAGGCCGCGGGCTGCCTGATTGGGTTGATATCCCAGTTCATTAGCTGCGTCAGTCACCTTGGCGACGATTTCCGGTGTGATCCGACCGCGTGTCGCGGGATTGAGAACGCGGGATACTGTCGACGGATGGACGCCCACTTTTTCAGCGACTTCACGTATCGTGATCCGGCCGCGGTTGGACATATTCTTATTCCCAATCCTTAGTCTGCTTCAGCCCTCTACACCTCCTAGCCACCCTTAGGGATCATCCTGCCGGCGGACGGAATAAGGCGCGTGTGGCGCGTTACCGCGGGAGCGAATTCAAAGTTCGATTGCTTGCCACGGCCTCGGCGCCGGCGGTACATTGTGCAACAAATGTGCAAACGATTGCACATTTGCCCGCAAGCATCAATAACGTAAGCATTTAGAAAGGGGCTGATCATGCCGAGACAGGATTTATTGCAGCATAAAATCGGATGGATCGGTACTGGCCGCATGGGCTTTGCCATGGCGCAGCGGTTGCTGAAAAACGGGGCCGATGTCGCGGTGTGGAACCGGACAAAATCCAAAGCCGAACCGCTGGCGTCCGACGGTGCGACCGTGGTTGATAGTCCGGCCGATCTGGCAGACCGAGATATAGTGTTTACCATGGTCGGCGGGCCGGCTGATTTCGTGCAGGTAACTCTGGAAGACGGCGGCGTGCTATCGCAGACACGCAAACCGAAGATATTGATCGATTCCACGTCCGTTGACGAAGAAGCCTCGTCGGCCGTGCGTGCGGCGGCGGCGAAGATGGGCGTGCCTATGCTGGCGGCGCCGGTGTCTGGTAACGCTAAGGTAGTCAAGGCCGGGAAACTGACTTTCGCGGTCTCCGGCCCTGAAGATACCTATAACGAAGCGCGGCCCTACTTGGATGCCATCGGGCGCGGGTCGTCTTATGTCGGCGAAGGTGAGCTGTCGCGATTTATCAAGATCTGCCACAACGTGATGCTCGGTGTGGTAATTCAGAACATGGTAGAGATCACCGTTCTGGCCGAAAAAGCGGGTGTACCCCGTTATGCCTTTCTCGATTTTCTTAATAACAGCGTGATGGGGTCGATGTTCACGAAGTATAAGTCCCCATCGTTGATCAACCTCGATTACTCAGTGACTTTTACTCCGAAGCTATTGTTAAAGGACTTGGATCTCGGCCTCGCGGCAGCACGGGCCGAAGGTGTCCCTATGCCTGTTACTGCGGCCGCGCGTGAAGTGGTGCAGATGCTGATCGGCAACGGCTATACGGAAGAGGATTTTGCCGCATTACTATCGATGCAAGCGAAGGCCTCCGGTCTGCGGCTTAAATCCGAAGACAAACAGGTATCGGACGGTTTGTCGGACTGACAATCTTCCGAATGCCTGTTATTTCAGGCGGATGGAATTCAGTCTCGATCTATACTCCTTAATCATCATTGGGCTGGGGTTGGCGCTTGGTTCTTTCGTCAAGGGGCTGACCGGAATGGGGCTGCCACTAGTGGCTGTACCCTTTATGGCAGGGTTTCTTGGTGCCGAGCATGCAATTGTTGTGATGCAAATCCCAGGGCTGGTGTCTAACGGCTGGCTAGTGTGGAGTCACCGGCGCGAGGCTAGGGCGACGCCGATAAGATTTGACATGATTGTGCCGGCCTGCCTGATGACAGTTGTGGGCGTGTGGTTCCTAGACGTTACTGATGATCGCATAGTTCTTTTATTGTTAGCGGGTGCGGTGGCCATTTTCCTTTCCCTATTGGTGTTTAATCCGTCGTTCAAACTCGATGGTATTATCGGCCGGATCTTCACACCGCTAGTGAGCATGGTTGGTGGTTTCGTCCAGGGGGCTGCCGGTGTATCCGGGCCGCTATTCTCGACCCTCATAATGTCATTTCGACTGCCCAAGAAGGCGTATGTGTTTTATAATGGTCTCGTCTTCGGATTTTTCAACGCCGTCCAGATTATTGCAATGCTATTTCTCGGCATGTTCACCATGCAGCGGTTTCTGGAGGGATGTCTTGCGCTCGTACCTTTGTTGATCTTTCAATTTATCGGCATGAGGACAATGGGATACGTCAGCCCCAGGGTCTTTACCGGATCGGTTGTTGTTGTAATCGTGGTGATGGAATTCAAGCTGCTTTGGGAAGGACTGGGCCTGTGACGCCGGAAACCCTGATCGTCATATTTGTTGCGCTGGCGATCGGCTCGTTTGCTAAAGGCATGACGGGTCTTGGCCTGCCACCGACGAGCATCGCGATCCTTGCGGTATTTTTCGGTGTCGAACATGCTATCGTTGTCACGACGATTCCCGTCGCTTTCTCGAATATTCAAATTGTTTGGTTGGCTCGCAAAAAATTTAGGGATATGCCGCAAATCTGGCCTCCGCTTCTGGCCGGGGCACTCGGCGTTGGACTGGGCACATGGGTGCTGGCGACACTGGAAGAACGCTCCCTGACTATCCTTCTAGCCGTTTGGATTGCGTTTTATCTTCTCACAGTTCTGTTCAACGTGAAGATCGAACCGGAAGGTAGAGCCGCCCGCGTGTTTTCACCGGCTATCGCCGGCGGCGCGGGTATCTGCCAGGGCGCCGTAGGCATGTCAGGCCCGTTTATTGCGACTTGGGCACACGCCATGGGTTTCGTAAAAGAAACCTACGTTTTTGCGACGTCACTTCTTTTTATGTCTATTTCGGCGACCCACGTGCTCGGTGTAGGCGTCGCCGGATTATACAATTATGACCGGTTTGTTCAGGGCCTGTTAGCTATCCTGCCGGTGATGATTTTCATTCCGCTTGGCATGCGCTTGACCCGGAAAATCAGCGCCCGGGTCTTCAACCTGATAATCGTTGGTATAATTGCGCTGATGGAGGTCCGATTGGTATGGGAGCTCGCGGTGGGGCAGTGATATTATACCGTCACCGCCAGAAAACGTGGCATTCGTTCGACTTGTTGATTCGGCGCTATTAAATGGGGCGGCAAGCTTAAAGGTGGTCGGAAGGTTTTGTGGTCGGCCTCGGCGGCAAATGGAAGGTCTGGACGCTGGTACTATGAACGAGACTGTCGATAATGAGCTGGAAACGCCAACGGGAAAAGGCACTGCGGATGAAAACTTTCCTGTCGGTTCTTTTCTCCTGTCACCATATCGGCGACGGCACGTGGCTTTGTTCTACAGTTTGGCCCGCGCGATGGACGATATTTCCGATAATGGCGACCTGCTGCCGGAAGATAAGTTGGCGCGCCTCGATCGGTTTGAAAAGGCCCTAACCGGAAAGGTGCTGGGCGATCCGGCTCTGACGAAAGCCTACGAAGTGGCCAGAAGTAGCACCCAAACCGGTGTAACGCTCAGGCACAGCGTCGATTTGATAAAAGCGTTCAAACAGGATGCAGTGAAACGACGCTATGTCGACTGGGGGGATTTGATGGGTTACTGCAATCTGTCGGCGTCGCCGGTTGGGCGGGTTATC
>JAYYZV010000127.1:0-40432 GCA_036339975.1 Pseudomonadota bacterium
CCTGTTGGCATCACTGTCAGCACGTTACGTCCCGTCAGCAATGCGTCGATTACCTGCTCCTGTCCGGGACGAAAGGAGCCGAAACCGAAGACGTCCCTCAGGATGGTGTGTTTTGCATCCGGATGGGTGGAGTCATCGGTAGCTTTCATATCTTTAGTTTAGGTGGGTAGCGTGATTCGGGCGATTGACATGTTATAGGTTTATTTCGATTCCAGCGCTTCTCGTTTCATTTCTAGTTGTAGCCATTGATCCTCGGCGGTTGCCAGGTCGTCTTCAGTCTGCTGTAGAGCCTTTGCAGTGGAGGAAAATTTTTCAGGGTTTTTTGTAAACAAGCCGCTATCGGCCAGCAATTTGCGGTAAGTGTCGATACTCGTGCGTAGTTCCTCAATTTGTCTAGGCAGGTTGTCGAGCGCGTGCTGGTCCTTGAAGGTTAGTTTCCCAGTATTAGGTTTCTTGTATTTGACCCGTGCAGGGTCTGCCGCCTTATTCTTTCGCGCGGACGTTTCATGAGGTTTCTGTGCTATCAATTTGCTGCCTCGCTGGGTAAGCATGTCGCTATAACCCCCGGCATATTCTGTCCATTTTCCGTTCCCCTCTCCGGCGATCACGGATGTGACCACGCGGTCAAGAAAATCCCGGTCATGGCTTACCAAGAGAACTGTACCGGCATAATCAGCCAGAAGTTCCTGAAGCAGGTCCAAGGTTTCGAGATCGAGATCGTTGGTCGGTTCATCAAGCACCAGAAGGTTAGACGGACTGGCAAAGGCTCGGGCTAGCATAATGCGACCGCGTTCGCCCCCTGAGAGCACGGTTACCGGCGTTCGAGCCTGATTCGGCGTGAACAGGAAATCCTTCATGTAACCGATAACGTGGCGCGTTTCTCCGTTGATAGTGACCTTGTCGCCTCCTCCGGTCAGCGCGTGGGCCAGCGTGTCGCCGGGCTTCAGAACCGTACGCTGCTGGTCGAGGTTCTTTACCTCTAGATTTTTTCCTAGCCGAATATGTCCGGAATCGGGATTTAGCTCACCTGTTAGCAGCTTCAGTAGCGTAGTTTTGCCCGCGCCGTTGGGGCCGACGATTCCGACACGGTCACCACGGCCTATCAGTGTCGAAAAGCAGTCAACAATTACACGTCCGTCAAAAGATTTCGAAATTTCTTTCGCATGGCAGACCCGCTTTCCGGAAATTTCTGCTTCTGACGCCACCATGTTGGCGACATCAGTTGGACCACGGTCGTTGCGCCTTTTGGCGCGCAGGTTGATCAATGCTCGGAGGCGACCCATATTACGCTTGCGTCTTGCAGTCACACCCTTGTGTAGCCATTCCGTTTCGGCGGCGATCTTGCGGTCAAGCTTGTGACGTTCAAGTGCCTCGGTCTCAAGAAAATTTTCACGCCAAGTTTCAAAATCAACAAATCCGCGGTCAATCCGGTGGGTCCGCCCCTGATTAATCCATAATGTGGCATGGGATAGTTTCTCGAGGAACCGCCGGTCATGGCTGATCAAGACTAGTGCGGACCGGATCCGTGAAAGTTCTTTTTCTAACCATTCGATAACCGGTAGATCGAGATGGTTGGTAGGTTCGTCCAGAAGCAGGATATCGGGTTGCGGTGCCAGCGCCCTCGCCAGCGCCGCGCGACGTACCTCGCCGCCGGAAAGGGTGCCAATATCTCTACCACCCGAAAGCCCGAGCCGGTCTAACAGTATACTGGCGCGCTTTGGATTGTCGCCGGTCTCTAACCCGCTCTGAACGTAATCGGCGATGGTGTCAAACCCCGATAGCTCCGGTTCCTGAGGCAGATAGCGCAGCGTCGCGCCCGGCTGAACGAACCGCTCTCCATCGTCGGCTTCGATCTGGCCGGTAGCGATTTTCATAAGTGTTGATTTGCCGGACCCATTGCGCCCCACGAGACACAAACGCTCACCCTCGGAGACAGACAATTCCGCACCTTCGAGAAGCGGTGTGCCACCAAATGTTAGATGAATGTCCCGTAGCAGCAAAAGAGGTGGCGGCAAGTGGAGAAGTCCGATTGGTTAAAACTATACCTGCGTATATTTATATAGCAGCACGGCACCGTCTATTAGCGCGATGCAATTTCTACCGATACTTCTCCGGCAAGTGCTTCGAATACTTGGCACGAATGCGATCGTCGAGTTCCTGCGAAGATCGCGCGACAGCTGGAAAAACATCGCGCTTGCGAAATGGGATGCATGCGTCCACCACGACGCGTGAATTTCGCCGGTCGTGATCGTCGTCGTAGCACATTGGATCCAGGTGTGTACTCCAGCAGCCATCGATTATGTCGATGCCTTCACGCGGGTCATGACGGGTACACATTGCCCATACAACGTCATTCATATTGGCGGGGTCAATATCGTCATCCACCACAACTACCCAGCGGTTGGCGTAGGCTCCAGCGTGACACTGAGATGCAACTAATCCCGCCTGTTTCGAATGGCCACCATACATTTGCTTGATCGAAACCGTTAGCCACATGCGGCTGCCGCCTGCCTCGTGCGCATAGACACCCTGAACGCCTGGAATACCCGCTGCTTCCAGCTGATTCCAGACGGCGGCGGCGCGGTAAGCACCCATGTAGTATGTGTTATCGTTGGGCGGAACCGCCGGGATCGCGCCGGTAATAACCGGATTGTTCCTGTGCATCAGGGTTTCGATGCGGATTGCCGGCTCGGGGCGCTGCCCACCGGCGTAGTATCCGGTCCATTCTCCCAGCGGGCCCTCCATGATCTCGTCATCTACGTCTATGAAGCCTTCGAATGCAATCTCGGCACTGGCGGGAACCGGCAGGCCCGTGGCGGGCATGTTGATAACTTCGACGCTCTCTCCGAAGATACCGCCAACCACATCAAGTTCGTTGGTTTCATATGGAACTTCGAAACCGCCGATCATGAACATGACAGGATGGACACCAGCTACCACGGCGACCGGACATTTTTCGCCCTTGTCATGATATTTTTTCATAATAAGTCGTGCATGTTTGCCGGGCGACATCATTACTGTGGCGACACGCGGTTCATGTGTCTGGACCCGGTAGGTGCCGTAATTGACCCACCCGGTATCCGGGTCTCGCATTGCGACGATGCAACCGGTGCCAATGAAATTGCCGCCATCGTGTTCGTGCCATTTGGGAGAAGGCAGGTTCTGGATATTGACCGCCTCGCCTTCTGTGACATTCTCGACTAGGGGCCCACCATTTACTTCTACCGGCGGATAGGCGGGCGCATCGCCCAAGTAGTGGCGCCACCACTTAATCAGATCTTCCTCCGTTGCCTCTGGCGGAAGCCCGAGAGCAATTGCGCAACGCGGGCGCGACATGATGATGTTAGCAAGGACGCGGTGGCCATTGGGAAAGCCGGGCACATCGTCGAACAAAAGCGCCGGATTATCCAGGTCGCGCATGAAAATATCAACAAGGCCACCAATATCCTCTTCGGTTTCTGCCCCGCTTATTTTCTCTAGTTCGCCGATTTTTTAGATTTACTCGAGAAAATTACGAAGGTCTTTATTAGCCACGTCGCGTCTCCTTGAATCTGAAACTATTGTGCAGAAAGACAATTCAATTTTCTGCTCCGGCGGTCAAGCCGCGCGGATCATGCGTGCCAGTCAGTTATGGTAAGACGACGCAGGAGCCGCTCCTCGGTCGCCGGAAAGTCCGTGCGGGCGTGGTTTAAGCATCGATTGTCCCAAATCAACAAATCTCTCGTATTCCATTTATGAGCATAGACAAACTCTCTCCGTTCTGCGTGATCGAACAGCATATTAAGTAGGTCATCGCTCTCTTTGCAGTCCATACCGACAACTTGCCGCGTCATTAGACGGCTAAGATACAACGATTTACGGCCGGTCACCGGGTGGGATTTAACGAGGTTGTGGGTTGCGGCTGAAGTATATGGTTCGGTTTCCTCGGTCGTTTGCTCCCGAAATGTGTCGTCGTAGCCGTAAAGGTTCCGGACTCGCAATCCGTCAATGAGGTTCTTAGTTCCCTCGTCCAGCGCGTCGTAAGCCGCCGCTAGGTTGGCAAACAGTGTGTCGCCACCACGGGATGGCAGCTTTATTGCGTAAAGAGTGGTCGCGGCGTAGGGGGTGTCCCTGTGCGCGCCATCAGAATGGAATTGCATTTCACCGTCCGGCAAAGATCCGATGGGCTCTCCGTCCTTGCGAATATTACTGACCAGCATCACACCACGATTTTTGACCCCGCCGCCGTCGTATCCGGACCGTACTCGGTAACCTGCATCGACCGGACCGAAAAGGTCGCCGAACCGAATTTGATCGGACGCGGCAAGCTTTTGCCCGCGAATGCAAAGGACCGAGTTCTTGTAAAATGTATCTCGCAGTATCTCTGCGGTGGCATCGTTCACCGGCCGGGTCAGGTCTACGCCTTCCACTACAGCGCCGACCACGCTGCTTAGAGGTTTTATATCGATCACTACGGACATTGCAAAAACTATGTACCCGCGAGGAGATCCCTGTCAAAAAGGAATTTAAATAATAGCAAGAGATACATAAAGGGATGACACATATGGCAAGTTTTAGGCTTTTGAATTATGCCGGCACCGAAGGTAAACCACGTCCTGGTATTCTGGTCGGAGATGAAGTGATAGACTTGGAATCCGCGGGATTGAGTGGGTCCACATACGAAATGCTGCAGGACTGGGATGCCAGTCAGGAAACACTAGAAAAAATTGCCGACGACCCTGCGTCGCACGAATGTCACCCTCTATCCGATGTAGATCTCCTTGCGCCGATCCTATACCCCCCGGTCGTATACAACGCCGCCGCAAATTATGTAGATCACCAAAAGGAAATGTCGGGTGGGGAACAGCTCGTAAAAGAAGATACCCACCCCTACTTTTTTCTGAAAGCGGGGCCGCATTGCATCATCGGCCCCGGGGCAGACATCCGCTTGCCGGCGGTGTCCGATTTCATCGACTGGGAGGCGGAACTGGCGGTCGTCATCGGCAAACCGGCACGCAATGTGAAGGCGGAAGATGCGCTGGATTACATCGCCGGCTATACGATCTTCAACGATCTGTCAGCGCGCGACATGAAACCGGTTGGGCGGACGTTCAACGTGCACTGGTTTGCGCACAAGAATTTTGACGGATCCGGCCCCATGGGACCATGGATGGTGCCTGCCACCGATATTCCCGATCCGCACGACGTCGATATAAAGCTTTGGGTAAACGACGAGCTGAAACAGGATTCAAACTCGAAATACCTATTCTTCGACATTTACGAGCAGATCGAATACATCTCGGCACGTATGACTATGCGCCCCGGAGACGTAATCGCGACCGGCACACCATCAGGCGTTGGCGCTCCTTATGGCGGGCGGCTGAAACCCGGCGACACGGTGACGATAGAGATCGGCGGGATCGGAAAGCTGGTCAATCCGGTGGTGCAGGGGGACTGACGTCCACCTCAAACCACCACCGCGGATTGGTCTGAATAGTTGATTGTGATGTTCAAGCTGCCTTCGTTCATCGACCAGTTCCAGATGTCGAATTCGCGAAGGCCCTCGGCGTGAAAGGGGTCTCCCATGGCAATCTCGTGCGCGTGTTCGAACGAGTCCGCGCGGATGATGATCATGCCAGTACGGGGCTTGTTTTCGTCCTGTGACTGCATCGGTCCGGCGGCAAATAGTATGCCCTGCTTTTCTAGTTCCACCTGACGTTCCAGATGCTTGGGCAAAAGTTCCATGATCTTGTCTCGGGGCGCGACCGGGCGGGTGAAAATTACATACAGATCTTTCTGCAGCATGCCCGCGGTGTTCGGTGTGTTTGTGACGGCCATTTAGGGTCTACCTCTCTGTTAGTGGGCGGGACTATGAACCGGATGCTGGAGAATGCAACCGGCTCGCCGAAATGCTAGCCTGAAACCGATGACTATCGCGACGCATATCCATTTTAGGCCGGCGGATGCGGCGGAATCATAGGCGACAATGAAGATATGTGTTTATGGTGCAGGCGCTGTTGGTGGGGTGCTGGGGGCTGTTCTAGCAAGTAAGGGTTGCGACGTCAGCATGATCGCCCGCGGCGGGCAACTCGTGGCGCTAAAATCCAATGGCTGCACACTGGAAAGTGGCGATGACCGGTTCACCGTCGATATTGACTGTTCCGACAACCCCGCAGATTTCGGTCCCCAGGATTTTGTAATCGTTACTGTCAAGGCTCCAGCGATGCCATCAGTGGCCGTCGGCATCGCACCGCTTCTGGGTCCAGAGACGGCGGTAGTTCCAGCGATGAACGGTATTCCGTGGTGGTTTTTCGATGGTTTTCCAGAAACTGGGCGTACGATTTCCATTCCGCAGCTCGACCCGGATGGCGCCGTCACCTCGGCGATTACCAAGGATCGGGTTATCGGCGGGGTGGTCCATATGGGTGCGATTGTGCCGTCGCCCGGGATAGCCCGCCGTGTCGCTGATAATCGGCTGATTCTGGGAGAAGCTTCCGGTGGTTTGTCGGATCGGTTAAGCGCTTTTTCTGCATTGTTTGACGACACTCTGATTGATGTGTCGGTGACGGAAAATCTTCGTCAGGAAATCTGGCTTAAACTGCTTGGCAATTTTAACTTTGCGCCGGTGTCATCGCTAACCGGGGCGACGAATGATGTTCTTGGCAACGACCCTAGCCTCCGAAAGTTGTGTATTGATATGTTTGAGGAGGCAGCGCTTGCAGGATCTAAAATCGGGCTCGATCCTGGGATGACAGCGGACGAACGGATAGATCTCGGGGCCGGAATGACCGGTTTCAGAACATCAATGCTGCAGGATTTTGACCGCGGCCGACCAGCGGAAATTGATGCAATTGTAGGCGCTGTGGTCGAGCTAGGGAAGGTGACCGAAACGCCGATGCCAGTTTCCGAAGCCGTTTTGGCCCTGCTGCAGCAGATGGCTAGGGGTCGAGGTTTGTATTAGGCCGGAGGCACTATTTGTCCAACGTGTTCGGTGAGAACACTTCGCTGAGATCGAGTTTCCGTGGCGTCAGGCCCTGTTCGTACGAATATAGCGTAATTGCTTCCAGCTCCTCGCGGTTGGCGATCACGCCCTGCTGAACCAGCGGCGTACGGAGTGCGGCTTCTGCCTCGGGTGGCAAAACGCCGGTTTCCAAGTGGTTTAAGACCATCGCCATGCGCTGATTCTCAACGTAGTTGGTTGCGTCCTCAAACGCCTTGAATATGTTAAGGATTGCCCATGGGTTTTCCTCCGCTACCTGACGCTTAATCACCAAGCCATGGTTGATGGGGTAAAGGTTGTTTTTGGCATAGTAACGCTTTCCCTCGGCATAGGGGTCAGGGAAAAGCGGCGCAAAATCCGGGTGATTGTGAAGATCGGCAGTGCTGCGGTCGACCAGATTGCCACCCGGAAGATAGAGCAGCGCCGCGTCTAGTTCCTTGGCAAGAAGCATTTCGCCCATGTTAGTTTCGGCGGGTATGCGGTGGACGGTGACGCCTTTGGGTGGTTTGAAACCCGTAGAACCCCCGTGGCTGATGTCTGGGGTGCGTTCCATCCAGAATTCCATATCCTTAGGCGCTACGCCGAATTCATGTTCCAGAATACCACGAGACCAAAGTGCTGCGGTCTGTTGGTATTCCGGAACGCCGACCCGCTTGCCGGCGAGGTCTTCTGGTTTTTTGATTCCCGCGTCCTTACGGATTAGAATCCAGTTCTGGAAGAAATAATGCGTAGAAAAGACTGGAAGCCCGATGAAACGGTGGTCGCCGCTAGCGATTGCCATCAGGAGCGACGACATCGACATTTCAGAAACATCGAATTCCGAAAATTTAAGCTGACGCCAAAAAAGTTCCGACGGATGAAGTTCTAGCGGCGTCAAATCGATGCCGTCGGGCTGGAACATTCCGTCGAGGATAGGCCGTGTCCGAAGATTGGGCGTTAGCGCGATGCTCAACGGCAAACCACCTCTACTATGGTTGCCGGTGCTTGCTTTGACTGTTTCGGGCCCCATTGACGACATGTTAACGCTCTCCTGCTCAAGTCTTTTTTTCGGCACGTCGGCACCAGACTTCCCAGGCTCGGTCGAGACTGATGGGCGCCTGTTGCATCTCCGTACATTCTTCGATTTCGATGTCGGTAAGATAATCGGGCTCTCCTATCATCATGGTCTGCAGCTGCAGCTTTGCGTTCACCTGAAGATATATAGCTTTCATCACTGTTTCTTCTACGGTCGTGCCGGTTACTACGCAGCCATGGCGCTTCATCAGCGCGATTGTGCCGTTTCCCAGAGAGGCGGCCAGATCTCGGCCCTGTTCCATGGTTACGACTAGATGATTGGTTTCGCCGAATTTGTCGCGCATGTCCCAAATCGGGATGTCCTTTCCGATGGGAGCGCAGGTGTGCGTGACCGGGCGCAACGGCGTGCCGGTCGATGCAAATGGAATCACTTCGTATGAGTGATTGTGAATAACAACGTTCACGTCCGGGCGCTGCTCGTAGATTGCGCCGTGGATCATCCGTTCGCTATAGGGCCGACGGTCACCGGCGTCGATGGCATCGCCGTCCAACCGATAGGTAACGATGTCGCCCTTGTCGATCAGTTCCGGCGCCCGGGCCCGCGATAGGAGGTATTTTTCAGGATCATCCGGATGGCGAAAACTGATGTGACCGTATGCGTCGACTACCCCTTCGTGGGCAAGTATGTGGTTGGCGACGACGATATTGTTCAGTGTTTCGGCGTTTGGGCTCATGCATCTTCCTTTGTATGGACGCGTGCTTTCAGATTGCGATGGAAATCCTCTAGTGGCTGAAAACCGGGTGCGTCCTCAAGTAAGGCCTTAGTGTCGACAAACAAAGTGTCCGTATCGATGTTGAAATCCAATGGTTTTAAAAACGGCTGATGCACATACCACGGTGTATCCGCAAAGAATTCGATCGCGTTGCCTTCGGGATCCTTTGCGTACATCGCCCAGCATACGCCGTGCGTCACGGTCCAAGGGTCGTCCTTCACCTCTCGACACAGCCGCTGGTACATCTTCCGAAGGTCGCCTAGAGAATCTACCCGGAAGGACAGGTGATGTAGAACTGGAGGGCCGTCTGGGATCAGTGTGTTAGTTGGAAGTCGATCGGGTTTTCCCTCGACGAGGAACACCTGATGGTGCTCGGAAGGATCGAGCGTCATAAATGTCATAGTGACGTCCTGGCTCGCCGTCCCGCTATCGGTTTTTTCAAAACCGATGACCCGGGTATAGAAATCCTCCATCATCTCTATGTCGTTAACGACAAGTCCCAAATGGCTAAAACGCACTCGAATTTTGTCATCCGGATCGTTTTCGTCAGCCATGGCAAACCTCTTTCGCAGTTGGGCTGGACATCATTTTGACGCACCGAATGGTCGAATACAAATTCGTCTTTGTGTCGGGTAATACTCTGGAAGGTGTCGCCGATAGTGTAATTACCAGCCGCAGTAATCGTCGTGATAATAACTCTTTGAATAGCGGTGTTTCGCGCGCCGTGATTACCCTTCGCAATATTGATCTAACTTTATTTGCGTCAAGACCTCGAGGAATTTGGGGAAAACCAAGGATTGGTGGGCCAAAAGAATGCGGCGGGCGGAATTGTTCACACCGCCCGCCGCGCAAGGAAATTGTCTGCGACCCCGCTCAGCGAGATTCGTAGAAATTTATCAGTTTGACTACGTCTTCAGCCTGCATACGGCCCAGCGGGCCGTCACAATAGCTGGAGGCGATAACGTTGTTATCCGGGCCGAGGATGAATTCCGATGGCTGGATGATCTGACGGCGGTCCTCCCACCAAGATCCAATCGCGCCCGCGATGTCGCGGCTGACACCTTCGCCGACCGGGAAGTTAACCTCGTCAGCGACTTGCTTCGATTCATCTCCCGTGTCGATACTCGCCGCAACGACAGATACCCCAATCTTATCTAGTTCTGCCTTTTGTTCTGCGAAGCCGACCAACTGTCGGCGGCAGTAGGGTCACCAATGACCCCTATAAAACAGGATGACCTTGTACTTTGTATCAAGGCCTCCGGGCAGGTTTAGCGAATTGCCACCGACAATATTGAGAGTCAATTCGGGGAAGGCATCGCCTATACCAAGTTTATCAGACATATGTCCTCCTTTGATTCATATAATCGCGGCAGGTTGGCGCCGCGATGTTGGAACTATGCAGCGTGGTATTTTGCAAATCAACGGCGCTGTTACGTTCCGCTACATTTTTCTTACGGCAATATATTACTCAGCCGCAGAATTTACCTCTGCGGCTTCCAGCGCATCCTTCTGCTCGACGAATGCATCAATACCAATTTCTTTCCTAAGAGCGGCGCTCTCTTCCGCTTTGTCGGCTTCCAATGGCGCGCCTGTAGCATCCGCGACGCGATCAATGGCGTTGAAAAGTGCGGCTACACCTGCTGAATCCACCACTGCTTCGGCACCAAGGGTGTCGTGGATTGCCCGCCGGGCGGCGTTAAGACGAGTGTCGTCATCACCGAGAATGGATTCAGCAAACTCGATCATCAGGCTGCCGTGTTCGATTCCGGTATCGCCCGCGTCGGCGCCCCCGGTGATAGCGTTGTAGTCTAGGTTGTCTCCAGTGTGCTCGCTGCTCGCACGGAGCAGTACCGAATGGCTGGTCGTTCAATAAGTACACTGGTTGAGCGCGGATACTCGTGCTGCCAGTAGTTCGATCTGAAGATGCGTAATGGCGCGAAATTCCTGGGTGAAGTCCCGCATCTGCGGGCCGGCGAGATACTGCGCCGCGACCACGTCAAAAAACCCACGCGCTTCATCGGGTACAAGGGTCAGTGCTCGACGGATATTAGCTTCCGGCCCTACAAAGTAGTCTGCCTCGTTCGGACCGTACTCGTCCCAGGCTATATTAGGTGCCCAGGCTTGGTGTTGACGTGCCTCCGCCGGCCGGTAGTACGATGGTTCGCCGGGCTGGGGCTCGGGCATAGCTCGGACCGGCACACCGATCCCCTTCGCGAAGGTGTCGATGGCGGTGGTATGTGCCACGATGCTTACGATCTCGACGAAATGTGTTTCCGGAATGCCGCTATCGATGGTTTTCTTGTACCACGTATGGGTCAAGCGCCCCGGGTCCGCAACGATCAGGTGGATCATGTTTACCCAATTCTCTGGCAGATCAGTCCCAGCATCCTGGGGCTCGGTTATGCCAAATGGTGATAGTGCTTCCCTGATTTTAGCGTAGGTCCGGCAGCCCCGGGCATGGCGCGCTTCCGCCATCACTTTGATACGCTCCTCAGCCGTCAGCCAACTGCCAGCGCTAGATATTCTGTCCCAGGCGCGTCGGTGGGCACCAACGATGTCTTCACGAACGGGATACGGTGAGTCGTCGTAGTCTATCTCTGGCATAATGCATCTCCACATCGGATATTCGACCTTATTTTGACTGATCCCGGAGGTCAAATGACCTTCTGAAAAGGCCTATAGTTTGAATAAAGAAACCGGGTTCTTCTCTACAATCATTTCAATATCGCCAGCGCTGAAACCTGCGTCGCGCAGGCTCATCATCGGGTCAGGGTCGCCGGGCGGGAAAGGAAGGTCAGTACCCAGCAAAATACGATCTAAACCTGCTAGCTCACGTAGATAATTCAGCGCCCGCCCGTCGTGTAGGATGGTGTCGTAGTGGAACCGTCTCAGATAATCCGATGGCGGTTTCTTTGCGACGTTTCCGGTGATCCGTCCGTCCGCGGCGTGATGCATACGATTAAAACGGCCGATCAGAAATGGCACAGATCCACCACCGTGCGACAGGATAAGTTCGAGTGCTGGGAAACGGTCCATTACTCCTGCGGCTATCATCGAGCCTACGGTCAGTGTCGTGTCGTTGGTATAGGCTACGATCTGGTTCAGGGCGAATTTTTCGGCTCGTGGTGGTGCGATTGGCTGCGCCGGATGGATGAACACCGGCGCTCTCAGCTCGACGCAGGCTGCCCAGTATTCATCGAGGTCGCACTCACCAAGGTTTCTGCCGTCAATATGCGCTGCGACAATTGCACCAACGGCGCCGGCTTTCATGCCGCGCTCTAATTCGCGTGCGGCTGCGGCCGCGTCCTGCAACGCGCCGGAAGCCAGCCATGAAAAACGATCCGGGTAATTATTGCAAAGCTGGCTCATGCTGTCGTTTAGTGCGCCATGCCAGAGTGCGCCTTTGTCGGAAGGTAGGTCATAACCGAAGATGTCGGTCCAGATACTCAGTATCTCGCGGTCTACACCCTGACGGTCCATCTCGCCAAGCCGATGGTCTGCATTCGTCAGGGTTTCAAAGAAGGGCCGGATCTGCATACCACTTTCGAAACGGCAGCAATGGCACCCCGGTTCCGTCTCGACCATATCGATGCCGAAATCCCTCCCCCGGTCGGCGAGTGTCTCTATCACGTCCTGAGGGACTAAGTGCGCGTGCACGTCGATTACCTTCATGATTAGGCGTCTCCCAGTTTCAGTTTCCGCCTCCGCGCAGCGCTTTGCGCAGGAGATCCGGGGTGATAGGCAGTTCGTTAATGGATATGCCGTATGGCCGGAGCGCTCGGGAAACCGCGTTTCCAACGGCGGCGGCAACGGCGACAATCCCACCTTCGCCGGCCCCCTTGAACCCCATAGGATTGAACTCGGACGGCGAATCTTCCATAGCTATGGTGGTGATTTCCGGTAATTCCGACGTAGTTGGCAGTAGGTAATCTGCAAAACTACCCGTCAAAAGCTGGCCGTCAGCATCATAGATGAAGTGATCGAGAAACGTACCGCCCAAGCCTTGAACTACGCCGCCAACCGCCTGACCCTGCACCAACGCAGGATTAAGCGCCCGACCAATTTCTTCCGTTAGCCAGTACTTCTCCACCTCGACGACACCGGTGGCGACATCTACCGCGACCTGTGCCGCGTGTGCCCCATATGAATAAGAGATGTGCTTTTCGTTGTCGAATAACGCGTCGGCCGAGAGAGTTTCCCCGCGGTTCTCCGCGAAAGACGCTAGTTCCTGTAGCGTTATATTTTCCATCGATCGATGCACTGCGCCATCTTTATAAGTCAGGTTGTCTACTTCACAATTCCAGCGCAACGCCGCCAAGGCTATCGCGCGGTCTTTAAGCGTCTCTGCAGCGATACGTGTAGCATTCCCGGCCATCACGGTGTTGCGGCTGTGGAACGTTCCGCCGCCCGTTTTTACGAGAGTTGTACTTCCATGGAGGACTTGAATACCGGCGATATCAATATCCAAATATTCAGCACAAATCTGTGCAAGCCCTGTCTCGGTTCCCTGACCGACAGACGACGCGCCGGTACGTATTTCAACCCCGCCGTTTGCCGATACCGTTATATGCGCGGATTCGGGTGGTCCGGCGGCGCTGCTTTCGATGAAACAGGCAATACCGAGGGCGCGTACCCGACTGTCTGGATCTTCAATGTCGGCGTGCCAGTCTGCGTATCCGCATTCCGTCAAAAGGCGGTTTAGCGCCGCGGGATAGTCACCCTTATCTAGGGTCGCATCCGGGTCTCCCGGTACAAGTTCGCCGATCCTGTATGGTAAATCTTCCGGGGTCATTAAATTGCGATGGCGCAGTTCCGCTGGATCCAGGTCGAGATCGTCTGCCATAAGATCCAGGATGCGTTCGCGGCAAAAATTTGCTTCAAAGCGACCTGGACCGCGGAAGGTCCCAACCGGAGTTTTGTTGGTCATCAAAAACTGCACATCGCAGGTAAAAGAAGGTACGCGGTAGGGACCCGGAAGAAACTGTGCCGCCTTCGACGCCACGACACCTCCATTGGTTCTGACGTAGGCCCCCATATCGCCTTGAACTATGGCGCGCATGCCGAGGATTTCGCCATCTGCGGTGGCGGCGATTTCAAGATCGCAGATGATGTCACGCGAATGGTTGGAGGCGGTCAGGTTTTCGCGTCGATCCTCTATCCATTTCACGGGACGTTTGGCGCGCCGGCTTGCAATAGGGACCAAATAGTCTTCCGGATAAAGTTCGCCGCGAGCGCCGAAGCCGCCGCCTACATCCATTTCGATCAGTTCGACAGAAGTTTCTGGGAGGGCGAATGCTTCAGCCAGATGCCGTCGGTTGAAGAAATTGACCTTTGTTGCGCCGTGTAGTCGCAGCAGGGGTTTGTCTGGGTCGAATTCCGCGATCAGACCGCGGGTCTCCATCGATACTGCACCGTGACGATTTGTGACGAACCGTTCGCGGCGTGTATACGCCGCTCCGTCAAATGCCGCATCCTCGTCGCCGCGTGCGACCGTGTAACGGGTTCCCATATTTTCACCCGCAGCCTCGTGGATCAGCGTCTGTCCAGCTGCTGCCTGATCAACAGTAGTCACTGCCGGTAGCGGATCGTAATCGATATCGATGAGTTCGAGCGCATCTTCGGCGACGTATCGGTCTTCAGCGATGATGACGGCAACGGGCTCGCCAACATACCGGACCTTGTCGACGGCAATCGGCCGTTGCAGAAATCTTTCGAAGCCGTCGAATGGCGCCAGTCGCAGTGGAATTACCGGCAGATCGACACCCAGGTCGGCTGCACAGAAAGCGTCAATTACCCCGCCGAGTGCGAGCGCTGTTTCGAGATTGATAGCCCGCACAATCGCGTGGGCGTGTGGACTGCGTAGTATCGCCATAGTTGCCATGTCAGGCAATTTGACATCGTCAATAAAGGTCCCGGATCCGGTCAGGAGACGCTTGTCTTCCAGCCGCGAAACGGCCTCCCCTATATAGGTCCGGCTCATTCTGAAGCGGCTTTGCGCTGTCGCGTTGCCGCGTCAATGATGGCGTCTACAATCGATACGTAACCGGTGCATCGGCATAAGTTTCCGGAGATGGCGCTTTCGACTTCTGCGCGGGTAGGTGAAGGGTTCTCGGCCAAAAATGCCTCCGCAGTCGTAAGCATACCCGGGGTACAGAACCCGCACTGCAGCGCGTGGTTGTCGCGAAATGCCTCTTGAAGTGGCGACAATCTGCCGTCCTTGGCAAGACCTTCGACTGTTGTGATGGCCATTCCGCGGGCTTGTACCGCGAAGATTAGGCACGACCTCATCGCGGTGCCGTCAGCTAGTACTGTGCAGGCGCCACAAACGCCATGTTCACATCCTAGGTGTGTGCCAGTCAGGTCCAGCATTTCGCGCAGGCAGTCAGCCAATATCATTCGGGCATCGACCTCGCAGTTGTACGAAATGCCGTTTACCGTCAACGAGATCGCGTGTCTATCACTCACTGGCTACATTCCCATGCTTCGGTCAGAGTCCGCTTGACTAGAACCGCAGCAACCTCGCACCGGTATTCGCCGCTTGCATGGATGTCGTCGAGCGGATCTATATCGGCGGTAACGGCATCGGCGGCTTCTCTAAATAAATCTATGGAAGGCACGGATCCCCGCAGGATATTTTCGGCTCGACGGAGCCGCATCGGTGTATCGCCCGCACCTATTGCTCCGATCGCACAGCCAGATATCGTGCCGGCGTCATTGATGTCGAACCACGCCGCAATGCCCACCAGTGCGAAGTCACCTTCCCGGCGGGAAATTTCTTTAAACGCCCAGCGCCGTTGGGGTGGCCAATGCGGAAAACAGATTTTCTCGATCAGCTCTCTATTGTCTGCGGCCGTTGTGAAAACACCTTTGAAAAAATCGGCTGCTGTAACAATGCGGGGTCCTCTCGGACCGCGCAGGTGAATGTCTGCTTCGCAAACCAGAGCAATTCCCGGTAGTTCGGCGGCCGGATCGGCGTGGGCAATACTGCCACCCAGCGTGCCTCGGTTTCGGATCTGAAAATGGGCGATATGGGCGGCTGCCGCGGACAGCAATGGGTTTTTTTTTGCTATACTAGGGTCTGTCTCAAGACGGCGCGTACGTGTCATAGCGCCGATTTGTAATTGGCCATTTGGGCCGTCCTGAGTTTTAGACAGTTCGGGGACCCCGTTAAGGTCAATCAGCGCGGTGGGTGCGGCGACACGGAAATTCATCATCGGAACCAAGCTCTGCCCACCGGCAATATACCTAGCATCTTCGCCGTTTTCCCGCATCATATCTATGGCGTTATCCACGCTATCTGCTGCGAGATAGGAAAATCTCGAAGGTTTCATTGCCGGTTGCCCTTCATAATTTAGACATTAAATTTAGCCAACAGGGATATAAGGGTCTTTCGTTCCCCTTCAGTCAACGGGGCGAGCTGGGCCGGCGTGTTCACCCGCTCTTTGCGGCGGCAATTTTGAGGTCGCTTTCGATCCGAGCCGCACGCTGTAAAAGAATTTCATCTCCGCCGAGAGCACTCATAAGTTGAAGACCAGTTGGAAGCGGCGAGGGCGAAAGTGGACTCGGTAAGCTGACGACAGGATTCCCGGTAAGGTTCGCAAGGCATGTCAGGATGGTCATGACAACTACGATAGCCACTTCTTCACCGCCGAGTACTGCGCGACGGGCTTGACGACGCGGTGGTGAGATTGGCAGGGTGGGCGATAATAGAAGGTCGACCGGCTCCAGGGTCGCCTGTATTCGGTCGGTGGCGGCCCGAGCCCATTCCCATGCGGCATCGACGGCCTCTACGGACAGATTTTCAGCATGCCGGAGACCAGCGGTAGCTGCCCTACCGAGACGATCACGTTCGTCTTCCCTTAATTCGGCGTATATATTACCTGCTTCCGACAGGACGATTACGCCGTGCGCCTCCGCGATTTGTTCCCTGCCCGGTATGGATATTCTGGTGATGTCATGTCCCGCCGCCTGCAAATGGTCTGCGATGTTATCAAGTTCTGACGCGATGGATGGGTCGAATAAACCCGCTTGGTCAGTCTCAACGGCGACGCGTAATCCCTCCGTGATCTCGCCGACATTTTCATTTCCCTCAATCAGAACGATACCGGCTAGCGAAAGGGTGTCCATATTGCGCGCGATCAGGCCAACATGATCTAGCTGCGGCGTCAGCGGCCAAACTCCATCATTGGAAACCCGCCCGTACGTCGGCTTGAACGACGTGAGGCCGGTGCAGGCAGCCGGTATGCGGACGCTACCGCCGGTGTCGGTGCCGACTGCGAAGTCGCAAATCCCCGCAGCGACAGCTGCCGCTGACCCTCCGGATGATCCCCCGACAATCAGATCGGGTGCGGCTGGGTTTGAAGTTTGCGGGGTTGATGCGCCGAAGCCCCCCGCATCTGTTTGTGTCATGCCGACAAAATTAGCGCCCGCCTTTAACAGTGATGCCACGCTTGGCGCCGTTGCAGAGGCTCGACGATTTTCTAAAAGCGGATGCCCGGCGGTGAAGGCCTGGCCGTCCACGGCTACGTTATCCTTCACCGCAAAGGTTAGCCCGTCGAGCGGGCCGGAGCCGGTACATTCGATCTCCGCCTTCTCGACGAACGCGTTCCAACGGTCTTCCTGGGGAGGCATGCTTAGATCGTTCTTGACGTTCTCAGCGGTCCCGTAGCCGGTCCATCAAAGATTTTTCCTGACCGCCGTCGATCTCGATCTGGGTGCCGTTGACGAAATGCATCAGCGGTGAGGCCAGCATGACGCATAGGTTGGCTACTTCCTCCGTTTCAGCGATACGTCCTAGCGGAATAGACGAAGGCGCCAACTTGTCAGCCTCCTCAAAAGAAAGACCCATATCCCGCGCCATGGCATTGACTAAGCCCGTCCATCGTTCGGTGCGTACAGGCCCCGGATTTACCGCCACGAAGCTGATATTGTTTTTTCCGTACTGGCCCGCCAACGATATGGTCAGGTTCTGGCCCGCTGCGTTGGCGGCGCCTGGGGCGATTTCCCAATAGGAGGGTTTTACGCCGTCATTCCCTATTAAGTTGACGACGCGCCCACTGCCCTGTTCTACCATGATCGGCAGGGCGTAACGCAGGCAGCGCACATAGCCCATGAACTTGAGTTGCAGAGACTGTTCCCAATCGTCTTCTGAGAGATGTTCGATTACGCCACCCGGCGACGAGCCGGCGTTGTTGACCATGATGTCAATCCGCCCCAGCTCTTTCGCACCACCTTCTACGAATCTTTTTGCCTGATCGTCGTCAGTCAGATCGGTCGGAATGGTGATGACCTTCACGCCGGTTGCATCCCGGATTTCTTGTGCTGTTGCTTCCAATGGCTCCGGGCGACGGGCACAGATTGCCACGTCGACACCTTCCTTCGCCAAGCCCAAGGCTATGCCTTTACCGATGCCCTCGCTTCCGCCGGTTATGAGGGCTGTTTTTCCGCTGAGTTGTAAATCCATCTTGTAACTCCAATCATCGTGTTTTTGATTTCAATCTTTCAAACTTTTGTGATGCATCCAGGCGCCGTCGGTCGCCGCGGGAAAATAGTCTGTCAGCGCAGCGTTAATAATGTCCGGTTCCTCCATGGTGATAGTGTGACCCGCTCTCGGCACGGTCTGAAGGGCAGCAGTAGGAACCGTGCGCTTAAGAAAAAGGCTGCCATCAAGGCAGGGGTGGTCCTCGTCCCCGACGAGCACTAGTAAGGGCGGACGAAACGTTCGGAGACTGGCCTCCATATCCCATAGTGTGGGACGATCGCGCTGAAGGTTTAACATTGTGAGCGCGGCGCCTTTGGATGACAGGCCACCGAGAATTTTTTCGAATGCGGCAAACCCCTCAGGATCTTTTGCTTCGAACGTGTGACGCATTGGGTACCGCGCATATCTGGCGGCGGATTCCGAGATTGGTAAATCAAAAAACATTTTAGCGATGTCCTCACACATGTGGCGTGCAGTCTCCCGCTCGTCGGGGTGAGAGCCCCAGCCGCACCCGAGCGTGGCGACCGACAGGCAACGGCCGGGATTTTGGATCCCTACGTGCAGCGCGGTATAGGCCCCCATCGAATGGCCTACAATGTGCGCTTTGTCGATGCCCAGCGTGTCCAAAACCGCCACCGCGTCGACGACGGCAATATCCTGACCGTAACTTTGATCGCTTTCTGGCACGTCCGATGGCGGGTATCCGCGGGCTGCATATGTGATACAGCGGTAGGTACCGCTCAGCGCGGCGACTTGCTTCGCCCAAGTGCGATGATTGCCCGCAAATTCATGTATGAAAAGGATGGCGTCGCCTGACCCGACGTCTTCGTAATACAGCGATGTGCCGTCGATGCTGACAAGGTACGGCATACCAGGCCTCTCCCGTTTAGTTCGAAAGACCCTACCCGTCATTTCAGTTGTATAAAAGTGTAATGGCGGGTGTGCTCCGCTTTATGATTGATCGCCGCGCGGAGAAGGTTCTTCGAATTGAAATTGATTTTGGTATTTGCGCAGTTGAAGAAATTTAGATTGTGGCGGAAAAGAGTGGGAGTCGAACCCACCAAGGACGTCTAACGCCCCTCACCGGTTTTGAAGACCGGGCGCCCCACCGGGGAACGATTCTCTTCCTGCGGTGGCTATGCATAGCAAATTCCTGTGCCGAATAGCACGTCAATTGTGACGACTTTATCGCAATTAAACTCACCGACTTTTTCCAATTGCTGATGGGTCCGTCTAGTCTCTACTGAAGACATCTGCTGCAGGACGGATTATTTCGTGTCCGTCGCCGACCCGGCGAGTGAACTTTACCTTGTCAAAAAATTCTAGCACCTCGATGGCAAGGTTGCGGCCTATCTCTGACGCGTCGCGAAAATTCGCTGCGGTGACCACGCCATCGCCTTTGTCCGCCGCGACTTTTTCTGCAATCTCGCCGAGCCGGCGAAGGGTTCCTGGTTGATAAAATCGGTTCTTTGCGACGCGGATGACCAAACCGTGACGTCCGGCTCTTACAAGCAGGGACTCCACTTTGCGCGGTTCGTTGCCGATCGCGCGTGCGATATCCACAACGACCGGCGGGCGCAGACCTCCGTCGACTAAAAGCGGTTTTATCTTCTTCCAGTTCGTGGCGTCGGCACCCTGTAGACTCGGTTTATGGGACGGTAGCCGGACACCCATGCCTTCCTTCACAATGACGCCTTTGCGCACAAGTTCCGCGCAAATAGCGACCGTCGCGTCGACCGAAAGGCGAATGTCGGTGCCTGCCAAGATACGGTTTTCGGCGGGCCCGACAGTGTCTGGCGAATTTTTGTGCCAGACGGCGAGAGCTTCTAGCACCGCGGTATGGACTATATTCCAGCGGTCGCTGGAAAATCCGAGCGTGCCTGTCTCGGTTGAGATTGACTTCATCGGGACAAGCTCCCTAAGTGCTTCCATGTCGGAACCGGTTAAATTACGTGTTGCTGCGAAACGGTTGAGGAAAATGCCGTTGGGCGACGTTTCCAACAATGCAGCCAGCGCGGCGCCGTCGTCCGATTCCTCCATCGCCTTCAGGAAGGCTATACGCTCCGGTTTGGCGCGACCTCGCGCCGGTGGATAAACGTCGATCACGCGCCCGCCACCTATTGTGCGCTTCGCCGACTGATCACGGATGATTAATCTGTCACCATGCAAAGCGCCGATAGGATGGTTCAGCACAACCTGTACTAACCTGTCTTCTCCCGGTGCGACCTCCTTTTCGCCTAGAACCGCGATCCGGCCAGTGGTTTCCGATGCGCCAAGATGGATGTGAATTGGTGTCCAGTGCGCCAGCGGGCGGCTCTCTGATTCGAGGACCCGAAGCCGTATGTCAATCTTCCGTGCCGCCCGAGGCAGATGGCCAGAAACAACCCAATCGCCCCGGCGAATTAGATCTTTGTTGAGATCCGTCCCAGCTATGTTTAGCGCGCATCGCTGGCCCGCCTGACAGGACCTGGTTTCTGCATTCTGCGCGTGAATACCCCGCACTCGGACATCTATCCCCGCTCCCAAGACGCGGGCGTCATCGCCGATATGGAGCCGCCCCGAAAACGCCGTGCCGGTAACTACCAACCCTGCGCCGGTAACGGAAAAACCCCGGTCTATAGCGAGTCGAAAGTTACCGGTTTCCGCGCGTGGTGGTGTTTCGGCCGCGACGTCAATCAAATGCTGTTTTAGATCGTCGACGCCGACACCGGTTACCGCCGATACGGGAAAGACTGGGATCCCGTCGAGTGATGTTCCCGCCATAAGTTTGTCGATTTGCTCTGATACCTCGACGGCACGCGTCTCCTCAACCCGGTCTATCTTGGTTAGGGCGACCGCGCCGCGCGAAACACCGAGTAAGTCTAGAATTGCCAAATGTTCTTGCGTCTGCGGCATTGGTCCATCGTCGGCCGCGACGATAAACAGCACGAAGTCTATACCCGCAACTCCGCACAACATATTACGGATGAATTTTTCGTGTCCGGGGACATCTATAAAGCCGATGGTTTCCGCACCGTGTAGCGGAAGATAGGCAAAGCCAAGATCAATGGTCAGATTGCGCTTTTTCTCCTCAGGCAGCCGATCGGTATCGACCCCGGTCAACGACTTTATAAGAAGGGTCTTTCCATGATCGACATGGCCTGCCGTCGCGATGATCATTAGATTGTTTCAAGAGCGGGGAGTTGTCCAATGAACCCGGCTTCGTCTTCCAGACATCGAAGATCAAGAATGAAGGCATCATCCTGAACGCGGCCGATTACCGGCATTGGTAGGGCGCGAAAAGCCTTTACCAGAGAAATGAGTGCCGTACCGCTGTTGTTATCCGGCGTGACCGAAAGCCCCGCGCTAGGAATTGTGCGGGTCGGCAGTGCGCCGGAACCAATTTGACTGTAGCAGTCCACGTCCGTAACGCTGGCAAAACCACGCACGGCATTTTCAATGGCTGGCTTGATGCGGGACGCCGCTTCCCGGATGTCATCCAACGGCCGGGCAAGCGCGCGGAGAGTTGGCACTCGGGTGACCAACCTTTCTGGATCGGCATAAAGCCGAAGCACCGCGGACATCGCCGCGATGGTCATCTTGTCGCAACGCAACGCACGCTTCATTGGGTTCATTTTTAAACGGGTGATGGAGTCCTCAGTGCCGACAATGATGCCCGCCTGTGGACCGCCCAAAAGTTTGTCCCCCGAAAACGTCACCACGTCGGCGCCGTTCTTCATAGCGTCCATTGGAGTCGGTTCGGGAGGTAGGCCGAGGCGTTTTAGCTCTGTAAGAGTTCCGCTACCAAGATCAATTGCAAATGGTATGCCACTGTCATGGCACAGCTTGGCGAGGTCGGATTCCGGCGCCTCGGCGGTGAAACCTTGTACCACATAGTTACTGGTATGGACTTTCATGATCATGCCGGTATTCGGTCCAATAGCTCTGGCATAATCCTTTAAATGGGTACGGTTAGTGGTCCCAACCTCCACCAGAGAGCACCCCGATTGTGCCATGATATCCGGCATACGGAATGAACCGCCGATTTCAATCAACTCGCCTCTTGATGCAGGCACCTCCTTCCCAAGCGCAAAGGTATTGAGTACCAACATGACTGCAGCGGCGTTGTTGTTGACGATAGTGGCCGCCTCGGCACCCGTGATTTCGCAAAGTTGCGCCTCGATATGTTCATCTCGATCTCCGCGCTTACCTTCCTCGATCCTGTACTCAAGGTTGCTGGCGCCGCGCGCGGTCTGCGTGACGGCCTCGATCGCTTCTTCCGGAAGCGTCGCTCGGCCTAGATTAGTGTGAAGGACCGTCCCCGTAAGGTTGTAGACTGTCCGTAGAGAAGGCATATCTGATTTAGTCAGGAATCCCGCCACGGAAGATAGGATCTCTGTTTCGTCCGGTATTTTGCCTCCGGAAAGCGCGGTGCGGCGGCTCTCACCGAGCGTCCTTCGGATTGCCTCCACTACGGGTCTGCGGCCATATTTCGAGATCAGCGTTATGGCGTTTTCCGAATTAAGTAGGTGATCTACGGATGGCAGGCCTGCCAGAGGGGAGTGGGTTTTTTTTGACATCTCCTAGGGAGGATACTGCCTCAAACGCAGTTGGGAAATGTTTGGTTGAAGCATGGCAGGAGAATAAATACCGGGTATATTCAAAAAAAGGGGTAGGGAAATGAGCGCCGAAAGGTCATTCAGTAAAGAAGTCGGGCTTCTTCGCCTCCGTGAGGGGGAGGAATTTCACGGCGAAGGCATACTTGCAGTCACTAAAGCGTTGTTACAATCCGGTGTTGCCTATGTTGGTGGTTACCAAGGTGCGCCGGTCTCTCATCTTTTGGACGTCCTGCTCGATGCAGAAGAGCTGATGAATGAGATGGGCGTCCATGTTGAAACCGGTGCAAATGAAGCGGCCGCGGCAGCGATGTTGGGAGCATCGATCAATTATCCTTTGCGCGGGGCGGTTGGCTGGAAATCAATCGTCGGCACCAATGTGGCCGCTGACGCACTCAGTAATCTTGCGTCGCCCGGTGTCGTGGGTGGGGCGCTGATCATCAGCGGTGAGGATTACGGAGAAGGCGCATCGATAATTCAAGAACGGACGTTGTCGATGGCAATGAAATCCAGCATGTGGCTAGTTGACCCACGCCCTAACTTGACCTCGATCGTCGACACAGTCGAAAACGCTTTTGAATTGTCGGAGGTTTCTAACACCCCGATCATCATGCAGCTTCGTATCCGTGCCTGCCATGTCCAGGGCAGGTTCATCGCCAAGAATAACAAAAGGCCACCGATCAACACCCGTGCTCGGCAGAAAGATCCGGCACCGTTCGAGTATGCTAAGTTAGCGCATCCGCCGGTGACGTTCGTTCAAGAAAAGCTGAAGGTCGAACAGCGGCTACCCGAGGCGCAGAACTTTATTGTCAAACGAAGCCTGAACGAATTTTTCTCCGGCGATATCGACCGGCTAGGCATTGTTCTGCCGGGTGGATTGTACAATACGCTGATCCGGCGGCTAACACGTCTTGGTCTAGCGGACGATTTTGGTAAAAGCCGCATCCCGTTATTTGTCCTGAACGTCGTTCACCCTCTAGTTCCTAGACAAATTACGGATTTTTGCGCCGGTAAGAATGCTGTTCTGGTAATCGAAGAGGGTAACCCTGAGTATCTTGAGCATCAGATTAACACGGTTCTTCGTAAGGCAGATATCCAGACGCGAGTCCACGGCAAGGACGTGTTCCCAATGGCCGGGGAATACAATGCGTCGGTGATGCATGAAGGCCTGATCGGCTTCATCGAAGCGGAAGGTCTCGGAATCGGCGATCCGGAGGTTATTCGTACTGAGGCTGAGAGGGTAAAGGCCGTCTACGAAGGCGCACAAGCGACTTTTCCAGCAACTCTTCCGCCACGACCGCCGCAGTTCTGCACGGGTTGTCCAGAAAGACCCGTGTTTTCAGCACTTAAGTTGATCCAGTCGGAGGTCGGCAAGGTGCATATCGCCGCCGATATCGGTTGCCATGCCTTTGCGACGTTCGAGCCGTTTTCGATGGGAAATTCGATCCTCGGCTATGGTATGTCACTAGCGAGTGCCGCAGCTGTTGCACCCTTTCAGGATAAAAGATCGATTTCCATCATGGGCGATGGAGGGTTTTGGCATAACGGTTTGGCGACTGGTGTAATAGGCACATTGCTGAACGAGGGTGACTCCATCCTGATTATTATGCAGAACGGCTTCACCTCGGCGACTGGCCAGCAATTTATTCCGTCCAGCACCGAGGGACGCGGCGGACGTGCTTCTAAAATATCCATCGCCAAAACCCTTCAGAGCCTTGGCGTTCCGTGGATGCGAACGGTAAGGACCTATTCGGTTTCCGAAATGGTTGATACCCTACGCGAAGCGCTAACAACGTCAGACAAGGGTTTGAAAGTCATCATCGCCGACGGCGAATGCCAGTTGGCCCGCCAGCGCCGCCTGCGAGGAGAGAACGCCAAGAAACTAGAAGCCGGCAATAGGGTGGAACTACTGCGGTTCGGGATAGACGACGAAGTATGCACCGGTGATCATTCCTGCATCCGCCTGTCCGGTTGTCCCAGTCTGACGATCAAACCGAACCCCGATCCGTTGCGTGATGACCCGGTCGCCAGCGTGAACAATAACTGCGTAGGCTGTGGCCTGTGCGGCGAGGTCAGCCATGCTGCGGTTCTGTGCCCATCTTTCTATCGCGCCGAACGCGTACGAAACCCAAACATGGTTGAACGCGTTCTGGCGGCTATGCGTAATTCCGTCATAGGGTGGCTGCAGGGGGGGGCGACATGACGGCGCCTGTTACATTGCTGATAGCCGCACTTGGTGGTGAAGGCGGCGGTGTTCTCACTAGCTGGATAGTAAACGCGGCGAAGGACAGCCGCCTGCCGGTGCAGGCTACATCGATCCCAGGCGTCGCACAGCGGACCGGAGCCACCACTTATTACATAGAGATTTGGCCACAGACTTGGGACGAGGTGGGTTCGACCCCTCCTGTCCTTGCCCTTGCTCCCGCACCGGGCGAGGTCGACGTATTCGCATCATCCGAACTTCTGGAAACAGGGCGCCAGATTCAGGCTGGTTATGTTACGCCGGATCGGACGCTCTTGATAGCTTCTACCCACCGCGTCTTTGCAACTGCGGAAAAAATGCAGATGGGAGATGGTCGTGTAGACGAGAAAAAACTAATTCAGGCGGCGGGCGACAGATCTAAGTCCCATATATTATTCGATATGGAAGGCGCATCAAAAGACGCCGGCGCCCACATCAGCGCTGTGCTTCTCGGAGCGATCGCCGGTTGCCGTTCGCTACCGATTGAGCCCGAAATTTTTCGTCAGGGTATCCGGGACGAGGGCAAGGCGGTTGATGCCAATTTAGCTGGGTTCGAGGCGGGTTTGAGAGCGGCGTCCGGCGATATCGCTGTCAAGGAGGCGGCAGCGGTGGATCGCTATCAAAACGTGGCCCCGGCGGCTGGAATGGCAGCGCGGGCGGAGGCCGAGTTTCCCGCGGAAGTCCAGGAGACGCTTCAGCATGCGGTGCGCCGGTTGACCGACTTTCAGGATGCGGCTTACGCCGGTCTTTATCTGGATAGGCTGCAACTGTTTGGCAACGCCGATCCCAGTTTATTAATTGCTTTGGCTAAACACTTGGCGGTTCGAATGTCGTTTGAGGATGTCATTCGTGTTGCTCAGGTAAAAACGCGCCCGGGTAGGATGGCTCGCATCCGCGCCGAAACAGGCGCGTCCGGAACGGATGCTGTCACCGTCACCGAGTTTTTGAAGCCTGGTATCTCGGAGTTCTGCGACGTGCTGCCGGAGGGCATTGCCCGGCGCCTTCTGGCTCTTGCTGACAAATCGGAATCATTACGCAACTGGCATAAGGGGATGGAGTTGAACTCATCCTCCGTGACTGGGTTTCTTAAACTAAGGGCACTCGCCGGGATGCGACGGTGGCGCAGGCGAACATGGCGTTACAGGCGAGAACAGGAGTCCATCCAAGCTTGGCTCGACCTAATCGAAAACGCGCGCCAAATAAATGCGCATCTCGCGCGCGAAATTGCGGAGTGCGCGCGTCTGATAAAAGGCTATAGCGATACGCAGGCGCGTGGCACATCCAATTTTGCCCGCATCCGGTCGGCGCTCATTGATCCAGCGCTTGCGGGCAAGATCGACGCCGACGGTGCCGCAACTCAAATTTCTACGGTTCGTGAAGCATCGCTTGCCGATCCGGAGGGTGAGGCCTTGGCGCGCACCTTGTTGCTGTCTGGCGAACGAGATGGGGAGACCAGAGCGGCGGTCCAATGAAACCGCGAATTGCCAGTCATATGATCGCAGAAATATGGCCGCGGCTTGCCGCAGACGCTCGCAGAAGAACTCGGGTTAGATAGGTTGTCCCGAATAACGAGCGCATGGGCAGTAAGGTCAACGGACAACCCTATTGTGTCTGCTCCTTGGTTTTCAGGAATCTTATGTCAGGCCATTCTTCCGCTGCATTATTCAGGTGCCAAGCGTTGCGCGCTAGAAAGACGGGCATTGCGTCGTGATCATCGGCGATGGCGCTACTATTTTTGTCCATAAATTCCTTCAAAAGATTGAGATTGACTGCTTCAATCCAGCGGGCTGTGTGCAGAGACGTCGGTTCAAACTTCACCGGCACATCATATTCCGACCGGATACGGTCGGCCATGACATCAAATTGGAGTGCGCCTAGGACCCCGACGATCCAGTCTGTCCCGATGCGCGGTTTGAACACACGGGCGACGCCTTCCTCCGCCAGTTGTTGCAGCGCCCGGCCTAAATGCTTGGCGCGCATCGGATCGGACGGATGCACCGAGCGCAGCATCTCCGGCGCGAAGCTTGGAATACCTGTGAAGCGTAATTCCTCGCCGTCGGTCAAAGCGTCACCGATCCGCAGATTGCCGTGGTTGGGGATCCCAATGATGTCACCGGCATAAGCGTCTTCGGCGGTCTCTCTATCCCGTGCAAGGAACAGCATGGGGTTATGCAGATTAATCTGTTTGCCGCTGCGGATATGCCGCAGCTTCATGCCGCGCTTAAAATGCCCCGACGAAAGCCTGAAAAAAGCAATTCGGTCTCGGTGCTTCGGGTCCATGTTAGCCTGAATTTTGAACACGAAACCGCTGACTTGTTCCTCTTCCGGATCAACGACGCGCTCTTCCGCATTTTGCGGACGCGGCGGTGGCGCTATGGACACCAGACCTTTCAGCAATTCGCGAACACCAAAATTGTTGATAGCGCTGCCGAAGAATACCGGGCTAAGCGTGCCGTCACGATAGGACTGCAGATCCAGCGGTGGGCAAAGGCCGGTCGCCATCGGTACTTCCTCGCGGAGTTTTTTCACTGCGTGATCGGGTAACAGCGCGTCTAGCTTCGGATCGTCGACACCCTTGCACACCATATTCCCGCTGGTATCTTCGTCGATCTTGCCGCTGGCGTGCCCTTTTTTCATCAGCACCAGCCTATCGTCGATCACGTCATAGCAGCCCAGAAAATCCCGCCCCATACCAATAGGCCAGGTGGCAGGCGTAACATCCAGTGCCAGCGTTTCCTCGATTTCCTGTAACAATTCGAACGGCTCCTGCGCCTCCCGGTCCATTTTGTTAATAAAGGTTATTATCGGCATATCCCGAAGCCGACAAACCTCAAACAATTTGCGCGTCTGCGCTTCGATCCCGCGTGCGGCATCAATCACCATTACAGCCGAGTCTACGGCTGAAAGTGTTCGGTAGGTGTCTTCCGAAAAGTCTTCATGACCGGGCGTATCCAGAAGGTTGAACGTGCAGCCACCGTATTCGTACGTCATTACGGATGATGCTACCGAAATGCCTCGTTCCGCTTCTACCTTCATCCAGTCGGAATGTGCCCGCCGGGCTTCTCCCCGAGCCTTTACAGCACCAGCAGTTTGAATTGCCCCACCGAATAACAGCAATTTCTCTGTTAGCGTGGTTTTGCCGGCATCCGGGTGAGAGATAATGGCGAATGTCCGCCGGGCGGCGATTTTACCACTGTTTATGCCCATCGATTTGTCCAGAAATCTCTTTTGACGCGGTCCGCGCCGACCGCCGGCAATATAAGGCTGTTTCATCGGAATTCCAGCAAAGCTTGCCTGTCGCCATACCGGTCTCCGGCGTCTAGGATAGAGCGGAGGATGGGAATATTACGGAAGGCGCTTCGATGGATACGCTTACCACCACCAAATTTGACTACCAGTCTGGTTTCGGCAATGAATTCGCGACCGAAGCGGTTTCCGGCGCTCTACCTGAGGGGCAGAATTCTCCCCAGAAGGCGCCGTATGGTCTTTATGCGGAACTGATCAGCGGCACTGCTTTTACCCAGCCCCGGAATGACAATCTGCGAAGTTGGGTCTATCGCATGCGTCCATCCGCGCAGCATGGAAAGTTCCAGCGGGTGGAGAACGGTCTGTGGCGCACACCCGCCTTCGAAGAGGGAGTGCTGACGCCGCAGCAGATGCGCTGGGATCCGTTTCCCATTCCGGCCTACGATACCGATCTGATCTCTGGTATGCAGACCCTTGCGGGCAACGGCGACGCTAACAGTCAGTCTGGGATTGGCATCCACATTTATTGCGCTACCGCTTCGATGTCGGATCGCTATTTCTACAATTCTGACGGCGAGATGCTGTTTGTGCCCCAGCAGGGAGTTTTACGCCTCGTCACAGAAATGGGTGTGGTCGAGGCGGCACCGAACCAGATTGCAGTGGTGCCTCGGGGAATAAAATTTCGTGCAGATCTACCCGATGGCCCATCCCGCGGTTACGTGTGCGAAAACTTCGGAGCGCCGCTACGCTTACCTGAGCTCGGGCCCATTGGATCTAATGGTCTTGCCAATCCTCGCGATTTTCGGGCTCCCGTCGCGTCGTTTGAGGAGCAAGATGGTGACTTCGAGCTAGTCGCTAAGTTCGGCGGCAATCTCTGGGCCTGCGATATCGGACATTCTCCGCTAGACGTGGTCGCGTGGCATGGAAATTTGTCACCGTATAAATACCATCTGGAGAACTTCATGGCGGTAGGGTCAATCTCCTTCGATCACCCGGATCCGTCGATCTTCACGGTGCTTACGTCTCCATCTGGCCCGCCCGGGTTGGCCAATGTTGACTTTGTAATTTTTCCACCACGTTGGTTGGTGGCTGAAAACACGTTTCGACCACCTTGGTATCACCGCAACTTCATGTCGGAATTCATGGGATTGGTCCACGGCAACTACGATGCCAAGGAGGAAGGGTTTGTGCCGGGGGGGGGAGCCTGCACAATATGCACTCCGCTCACGGACCTGACCTTGATGCCTACGAAAAGGCGACGGCGTCCGATCTCAAACCAATGCATCTAGCTGACACGATGGCCTTCATGTTTGAGACCCGTTATCCGATCAAGCTGACGGATTGGGGTGCGAACAGCCCACAGATCCAAGCGGATTATCATGATTGCTGGCAGGGGCTAGACAAGAATTTCAACGGGAAAAGATAACAATGACAACCCTGAACGAAACCCACGACCCGGGGCTAAGAAGCTGGGTTAACAGCGCCAATGAAGACGATACGGACTTTCCGGTTCAGAACCTGCCTTTTGGCGTGTACACAGACCCTGAAACCGGAACCGGCAGGGTTGGCATTGCCATTGGCGATATGGTTCTCGACGTGACCGCCGCCCGGGCAAAGGGAATAATTGGCGGTGCAGCCGACGATGCCGCGGGTGCCTGCGCCGGTGAAACCCTTAACCAGCTGATGGCGATGGGCGGGCGGCACTGGTCTGCGCTGCGCGCCGCTGCGTCTATGGCCCTGCGAAATAACACGGAGGAAGGCGAGGCTGCTAAAGAAGTCGCCTATGACATCCTTGTCGCACAGGCTGACGTGACCATGCGGCTGCCGGCACGGATCGGCGACTATACCGATTTCTATTCATCGATCTTCCATGCAACCAACGTCGGTAAAATGCTGCGGCCTGACAACCCGTTAATGCCGAACTACAAATATATCCCTATTGCTTATCATGGGAGAGCATCGTCAATTATTCCCAGTGGTGAGGTATGTAAGCGCCCAATAGGTCAGACCAAGGCGCCGGATGCGGATGCACCTTCCTTCGGCCCTTCCCTTGCGTTTGATTATGAGACTGAGATTGGTTTCTTCGTAGGGCCTGGCAACCCACTGGGCCAGCCTGTCTCGCTATCTGAGGCCGAAGATCATATTTTTGGGCTATGCATACTGAATGATTGGTCCGCCCGCGATATACAGGCTTGGGAATACCAGCCTTTGGGGCCGTTTCTCGCCAAAAGCTTTTCGTCGCATATCTCGCCTTGGGTGGTAACTATGGAAGCGCTAGCGCCCTTCCGCTGCAGTGCTTATGAGCGACCCGACTCCGACCCCAGCCCGTTGCCTTATCTATCGGCGGTGGAAAATGATGCCAATGGCGGCTTTGATGTCCAGATTGAAGTTTCGATCGCTTCGGAACAGATGCGGGCTGACGGCGCAAAACCTCAACTTCTGGCGCTGACCAATATGCGGCATTTGTATTGGACAATTTTCCAGATGCTGACCCATCATACTTCTAACGGCTGCAATATGCGGCCCGGGGATATGATGGGGACGGGAACGATATCGGGACCAGATGAAGATTCGCTCGGGTCGATCCTGGAAATTACCAAGCGTGGTACCGAACCAGTGTCTCTGCCATCCGGTGAGGAGCGTAAATTCCTTGCCGATGGCGACGAATTGATCATGCGAGCGTGGTGCGAGGCGGACGGTGCGCGCCGCATAGGATTTGGTGATTGCCGGGCGGTAATCGAGGGGTCATAGATCGTCTAGTTGTCCAATCGGACGAGTTGGCCCATTTCTGAGCAATCTTCATCGGTCTTTAGCCCGGCGGCGTGTATACCGTGGGCGGCCATGTCTTCGTCGACATCCTGTCGGTCTCCAGTTACACCAACTGCGCCTATTACTTCGCCGACGTCGTTTCGGACAAGCCGACCCCCGCCCTCCGCGAATATTTGTTGTTCCGATGCGTCATCGATAAATTTCATGAACATCGGGCGTTCGTTTGCGCGGACCTGTACCAGGCTGGAGGAACGGCCTAGCGCCAACGCCGCGTATGTTTTCCCCAATGCCATCTCAAGGCGTAGCGCCGAGGCGTGATCCTCTTTGCCGAAAGCTTTCACTACATTGCCCGGTTCGACGACCACAGCACTCATCGGGCGCAAATCCAGCTCCCGACTTTTCTCAAAAATGGCGGTTATTATGGCGGTTGCCTCTTCTAGAGCGATGATGTTCATGGTGGTTCCCTTCAAAAAGTCTCATATACCGGTTATGGGGTAGTGCAAGCCTCTATGCTAGGCTTCGCGGAATAAAACTACGGGGGCGTATATGATCGGGGAGCGGATAAAACGCATCGAAGACCCCGCGCTGTTGCGCGGCGCAGCCGTTTTCGTTGATGACATACACTTGGCAGGAATGCTGGAGGTGGCATTCCTGCGCAGCTCACACCCCCATGCGAAGATCCTGTCAATCAATACGACCGCGGCGAAGGCCAAGCCAGGTGTTCGCGCTGTTTACACGTTGGAGGATCTGTCGCCTCACTTACAAATGGACCGTCTGCCGCTCCAGTTCCCGACCACCGCCTTTCGGCCAGATGTCACACCGTGGCTATTGGCTGGGGGCGAGGTCTGTCATGTTGGCGAGGCGATAGCGATGGTTGTTGCCGATACGCGTTACATCGCCGAAGACGCGGTGACGGTGATTGATGTTGATTACGACCCACTGCCGTCCGTGGCGGGTTGTGCGGCGGCGTTTGCCAAAAATGCGCCGCAGGTTCATGAGGGTCGGGACGACAATGTTTTGGTAAGGTTTGGGCAGTCCTACGGCGATGCCAACGACGCATTCGCAAATGCCGAGCACGTTTTTCGCGAACGCTTTGTCCAGCACCGGGGGGCGGCTCATCCAATTGAGGCGCGCGGCGCGGTGGCGCGCTACGATGAGATGAATGGCTCGACGACACTATGGTCGTCGACGCAAATGTCCCACGAAGTTAGGTCGGCAATAGTCCAAATGTTTGGTGTCGACGAAGGCCGTATCCGGGTTGTGGCTCCGGATGTCGGGGGAGGCTTCGGGTCAAAATACATCGCCTATTCTGAAGAAGTAGCGATTGCACTGGCTGCCCGCTTACTGGATGCGCCGGTGAAATGGATTGAGGACAGGCGCGAGCATTTTACGTCATCCATTCAAGAGCGTGAGCAGGACTGGACGATGGAAATCGCCGTCGATGAAGAGGGCCTGATACTCGGCGTACGCGGTTCGATGCTATCAGATCAGGGTGCTTATACGCCGCAGGGAGTGAATATGGCCTATAACGCGTCAACCGGCGTACCGGGCCCATACGTAGTGCCAAATTACTTAATCGACGTACATGTTATGGAGACTAATGCCGTTGCAGCTGCCCCCGTAAGGGGTGCTGGCTATCCGGAGGGTAATTATACGATGGAGCGCCTTCTCGACCGAGCGGCGCAGGGACTTGGCCTTGATCGCGCGGAAATCCGGCGCCGGAATTTAATTCCGGCTGAAAAAATGCCTTACGAAACACCGCTGAAGACCCGTGCCGGATCGCCGGTGATGGCCGACAGCGGCGATTTCCTGAAATGCCAGCAGATCGCGTTGGATCGAATTGACTATGCCGGTTTTGCAGGGCGTCAGGGTGCGGCGCGCGCGGAAGGGCGATATCTCGGTATTGGTCTTGCTAACAGCTTGAAAGGTACTGGACGCGGACCGTTTGAGTCCGGGGCCGTCCGCATCGAACGGTCCGGAAAGGTGCGGGTGTTTACCGGTGCACTTGCCATGGGGCAGGGGCTAAAAACCATGCTCGCACAGGTGACGTCTGAGCAACTCGGCGTCTCGCTGGGCGAGATTGAGGTAATAGCCGGTGATACCGGCACGATTGCGCTTGGCCTCGGGGGGTTTGCTAGCCGTCAGACGGTCACGGCTGGTTCCTCAGTTTATGGTGCAGCCAAGGAAGTGCGCGCGAAGTTAATAAAAATGGCGGCGCATTTGCTGGAAGCTGCCGAAGAGGACTTGGAACTCTCCGACGGAGTCGTTCGGGTGACCGGGTCGGATATGAATATAACTGGTAGGGCAATTGCTGAAGCGAGTTCTGGTGCGCCAGGCTATTCCATGCCTGACGGTATCCAGCCAGGGCTTGAGGCGTCCGAAAATTTTAAACCGTCAGCCTTGACCTATAGCAATGGCGTACAGGCAGTAGAGGTCGAGGTCGATATCGGTACCGGTGAGGTCAGATTTCTGAATTATGTCGTCGTCAGCGATTGCGGGACTTTGATCAACCCCATGATTGTCGATGGACAGATCGCCGGGGGGGTGGTTCATGGCATCGGCAATGCGTTGTTCGAATGGATGGGTTACGACGAAAGCGGCCAGCCGATTACCACAAATTTTGGCGAATACACTATGCCCACGGCGACCGAACTTATCGAACTAGATCTACAGTATCAGCATTCGCCGACACCCTTGAACCCGCTGGGTGTGAAGGGTGTCGGTGAGACTGGGACGGTGCCAGCCGCTGCCGCTATCGTATCGGCGGTTGAAAATGCACTGGAGCCGTTCGGAGCACGGATAAATGACTATCCGGTGCAGCCCGCTGCAATCGTGGACATGGTGCGCGCTGCAGAAGTGCAGAGGTGAATACGTATGGCTATACGCTTGCCATTGGAGCCACCTGTGGGAGTTAGGTGAGGGGAGAGATGTTCAGTTCTTCGGCGAGAATTTTAAGGTTGCTCAGTAGAGCGACATGAACCGGCACCCCGTTGGCCGTTGAATCGGCGATGCTTTTGGCCCGCCCATCACCTGGTACGCGGACCTCATCGACATTTTTCATCGGTGTTGCTGCCCTCATGGTGTCGGCGACGTCGTCAACTCGAGCGGCGAAATCCAGGGCGTCCCCGAATCTGGCAGGATCGACTACGATCATAAAGTGGCCGTTGTTGACCGCTGTCTTTTGGTATTCCGCGTCGCCTATTCCCCCGACGTCGACACCCATTTGAGCTCCCGGAAGTATCGCCGCCAATAGTCCGATCACTAGCGACAAAGCATAGCCCTTGTGACCACCAATTGGGTTGAGCACCCCTTCCTTAATGCGAGTGGAATCCGTGATTGCGTTGCCGTCGCGATCGAACATCCAGTCCGGTGGAAGGTCTTCTCCTCGCTGCGCAGCAGTACGAACCTTGCCGAATGACGAAACTGTAGTCGCTATATCCATCACCACCGGCGGACCCCTTTGGGTTGGGATAGCGGCGGCGATGGGGTTGGTTCCCAGCAGCAGATCAGCGCTGCCCCAGGGCGCCATGTGATTGGCGCTGCCATTGGTGCCGTACAATGCGATCAGTCCTACATCTGTGGCCATCGACACATAGGTCGCAGCCGCACCGGCATGGTTTGACCGACGGGCGCCTACCCAGGCACAGCCACATTCGCGGGCTTTGGCAATTGCTAGCTTGGTTGTGTATTCCACTACCAGGTGCCCCATACCGTTATCGCCGTCGACTAATGCGGTGGCAGGTGCCTCTGTGACCGTAGTAATCGTCGGCGTGACGTTGATGCCGCCGGCGCGGATGCGCTTAATGTATTGTGATAGACGGAAGATGCCATGGGTATGAAATCCGGCGAGATCCGATGCCACCATAAGCCGGCCGCAATCGGCGGCGTCCTGGTCTGGCATTCCAACGCTGGTTAACGCCCGGGTGATAAAACCCTCAAGCTCGGCGGCGGGAAACCGCTGCGGCGCCGTATTGGACATTCGGTGCCTTCCCTGTTGGTGAAATATGCTTTCTTATTTGTGGGAGCATACCCCGTAGGGTCTATAAAGGGCCAGCGCAAGGAATTCGTCGACCCTATCGACGGGAGTAATCCGACCTAAAGCCCTTTCATCCGGTCGCCGTGATAGATATTCTTATCGCCAACGCGGACGTGGTGGAATTGGTATACACAACAGACTTAAAATCTGTCGGTCGCAAGACCATGCGGGTTCAAATCCCGCCGTCCGCACCATTTTCAATAACGAATTTTTTCCGCTTTTCCCTACTCAGAAGTGATCTCTTTTAAACCTGCCACCCTCTTCTTTTGTTTTTTGTCGGATTTCTATGGAAATCAGGATAACGAGAGCTGCCACGACTAACAGGTGGTACATATTTTCGATACCAATATTTTCTTCAAGGATTTCTCTATAACCAATTATACAGCCACCGATTAGGTAAAAAATTCCGTAGTAAAAGACGATCCCCAAGGAAGGCAGCGCCTTAAACGAACATAAGTATCTAAATACTGCGAATGTTAGGAGACACCCGCCTGCGAAACGGGTGGTTTTAAACCTGTAAATTTCCTGAGCTTTATCGATCGTGAAATCGAGAGGAAAAAATATCTCTTTACCAAAGACGGTCAAAATCACGGCAATACAAAGCCATGTAAATAACAGCAAAAGGCAGATTTTTCGGAAAATTCTCATGGCCTGGTTTTTCTCCATCATGCACGTCTGTTTACGATGCAGTTGAAAGTCGAGCCTATTCTATTGGTTTTAGTCTATCCACCAACTGATTCTTCAATACCTTCCCTACGCCGCTCTTGGGCAGGTCGTCAACTGGAAAGATCTCCCGAGGTATTTTGTATCTCGTCAGCTGCTGCGTGCACCAATCCTTGATATCAAGCAAATCTGCCGTCCCATCCCGGAGGACAACAAAGGCGGCTACCTCCTCGCCAAACTCGCGGGATGGCCAAGCAACCACTGCGGCATCTCGAATACCACCATGCTGGCAAAGCACGTGTTCAATTTCTGCCGGATAAATGTTTACACCGCCGCGGATAATCATATCCTTGGCGCGCCCGGCGAGGAACAAATACCCCGCTTCGTCGCGCCAGCCCAGATCACCTGGGTAGTACCAACCGTCCTGAAAAGCCTCGCGGCTTGCCTCCGGGTCGTTATAATAGCCAGTGGCGGTGCCAGAATGCTTGTAGCGGATGTTTCCGATTTCTCCCGGTGGGAGCGAAGAGCCGTCGTTATCGGCTACGTCAACCTCGGCTCCAAAGACTGGCTGGCCCACGGATCCCGCAACCTTCGGCGGGTCGTGCCAAAACAACGCCGTTGCCCCCCCGCCATCGGTTGATCCATAAAAGTTAAGATACTGGGGACACACGTTGCGCATCAACGCGTCACGTTCCTCTGCATGCAATATTGATCCTGTAGAAAAGAGCAGATTGAGACCCGGCATTAGTAGTTTGCCATCGCTTGGTGGCGGCGTCTCTAGAAGACGACGTAGCAGCGTTGGGACTAAGAACATCTTGGTAGCATCATGACGATCGGCAAACCCTATAAGATCCGATATCTCGTAGGGTGGAGGAAACAGCAAAGCAGTTCCTCCCGCATATACAGAGCACATGGAGTATCCTCGAGAACCTCCAAAATATAGCGGTGTGGCGCACAGATATCTTGTGCGCTCAGTAAACCCTAGCGTGGCAAAATAGATCATGAACCGAGCGAAGAACTGGTCGTGAGTAATGAGTGGCCCCTTCGGGACCCCTGTCGTCCCGGACGATAGTGCCAGTAGCAGGGGCGGATCGCCGTCTGCGAGGATGGTTGCGTCGGGATCGGCGGCGTCAATCGCATTTCGCCAGCATCCATCCGTTTTGACCGAGCGCCAGCCACCGCTGATAACCGCGAAGGGGTCATCGGGTTCCGATAGTACCACCTTGGGGGCGAAAAATTCCGCCAAACGTGATTTCTCTTCGACTGTCCAGCGCCAGTCCATCGGTAATGCCGCGGCGCCTATTCGAGCAAGGGCGAACAGAGCCGCCAGATGCTCCGGGTTATCCTTCAAGTTCACGCCGACGATATCGTCCCGCACAACCCCGAGGTTGGCGAGGTGAGAGGCCAGGCGAACTACCATCTCGCGAAATTCTCTGTGCGTGATGATGATATCGCTAGTGATGACTGCCGGTAGACCCGGTCGTCGCATGGCGTTGGTATCGAGTGCTTCGGCAAGGTTCATGGTGACATCATAGACTTATTTTAGGGGTCTGTGACGACACTTGACCAGGTTCTGTCCTTGAGTTCCTTGGGGCGGCAATCATCAAAAGTGCTGCGCGTCGGACAAGACGTTCGAGCTGTCAATCGACATTTTGCCGCTCAGACGTTTTCCAAGATGACTTTTCGTTTCGTGATAGGAAAAACGTTTTTCCCCCGCACTACCATTTTAAAAACATCAACCTATCTCCGGCGCTCATAAGACGCCGTTATGACAAGCCTAACTACCGAACGCGGAAAATCAATTTCCTGATGCACGCCGCCCGGCCGATGTTCCTGCTTGCTTGCCGAAAACTGAGCCAGAGGTAAGTCCAGATCCGCCGGGATAGTTGAAGTAAAATATACCACCAACTAGTTCACCTGCTGCGAACAAGCCCCGGATGGGCTTCATATCATTATTTAAAACTTCGCCATCGTCGTTAATACGTAATCCGCCAAACGTAAACGTTACCCCGCAGGTGACGGCGTAGCCTTCGTAAGGGGGCTCATCAATGGTATTAGCCCAGTTAGTCTTATTAATTGGCAGGTTTTCGGTGCAGCGTCCGTCTTTTACGTTCGGGTTGAATTCGATATTCTGCTTAACTGCCGCGTTATAAGTTTCAATTTCTTCGATGAAGGTATCTGGGTCTACTCCTTCTAGTTTGCTTGCCAGTTCCTCGATGGTGTTTGCAGTTACCTTAGTGATCTGGCGGATATTATACTCATCCCGCTGCAGGTGCTTTGTCTTTTGGTCGAATATTTGCCACGCGAATTGGCCCGGTTGTTCGAGGATTACGCGGCCATATTTGGCATAGGTGTAGTTACGAAAATCTGCTCCTTCGTCTACAAAACGTTTTCCGGTTGAATTTACCATTATGGCGAAGGGATATGAGTGTTTCTGGAATTGGTCGCCGACGGCAAGATCGCCGAACTCCGGAGCATTCATTTCCCATCCAACGGCGTGGCATCCGGACCAGTTACCGTAGGGACTAGCGCCAATATCCATAGCCATACGAATGCCATCGCCCGTATTAAAGCGCGTACCGCGGACTTTCGCGAGATCCCAACTTGGACCAAGGTATCGGGTTCGCATTTCTGAATTTGCCTGGAATCCTCCGCAGGCAAGAATCACCGTCTTGCCGGATAACTCATATTCACCGTCGTTATCTCTGACCTTAACGCCGGTGATGCGGTTGTTTTCTGCTATCAGATCCAGCGCACGGGTCTCGTAGCGTACTTCAATCCCCTCGCGTTTGGCGATTTCCGTCCACATTTCAATCAAGCCAGGGCCACCGCCGATTGTTTCTAATGTTAGACCACCCCAGAACTTGAATTTACCGTCAATTTTGAATGCTTGTCGTCCATAGATTGGAACAAAACGGACACCCTTTTCTTGCATCCAGATCAACGTATCAAGGCTTTGTGTCACTAAGGTTTCTACCAAATCAGGATCGGCCCGATATTGGGTAACGCGCGCCATGTCGTCGAAAAACTGTTCCTCGGTATATGTCCCGAAATCCGTCGTTTCAATTTCTGTCTCGGATAGGTCTGGAACCAGTTTTTTTATATCCTCAACGCCGTTATAGGCTACTCGCATTGCCCCAGCGGTAAATGCACTATTCCCGCCGGCTTCATCCTCCGGCGCCGCTTCCAGCATGACTACCGATGCACCTTGTTCATGTGCGGCCAAGGCTGAGCAAAATGCTGCGTTTCCGCCTCCTACTACAACGACATCCCAGTTTGACTGGTTCATTATTCCCGTCCCATTTTATGAGTAGATTTACACGTTTTATCAGCTTGAAATTCACTTGGCGACATCGGGAAAGAATCGAATGTGACTTAATCTCCGAATCAATGGTATCCATTAGAAAAACGCGAGAGATAAATACTATGCAGACACTTATTCCTGCCATTTTCATGCGTGGGGGCACCTCTCGCGGTCTTTATTTCAACCGCGCTGATCTGCCAGCGGATCAGAGCCTGTGGGACGATATTTTTCTGAAGGTTTTTGGTTCACCCGATCCGCGTCAGGTAGACGGGGTTGGGGGTACGACGTCCGTCACCAGTAAAACCTGTATCTTGTCTCCATCAGACCGTGATGATTGTGATATCGACTACTTCTTCGCCCAGCTTGCCGTTGACGAGGCAAAGGTGGATTACGCGCCGACTTGCGGCAATATGCTAGCGGGTGTCGGGCCGTATGCAATCGAGACCGGAATGATTCCCGCTCAGGATGGCGAGACACGAGTGCGCATTCATCAGGTCAACACGGGTGGTCTGGTCGAGGCCGTAGTCCCAACGCCGGGTGGTCAGGTCGAGTACGAAGGTGACGTTGCGATTGATGGTGTGCCTGGGGTGGCGGCGCCCATCCTTCTCAATTTTATGAATGTAGTGGGTGCTCGGACTGGAAAGCTATTTCCGACTGGCAAGAAGATTGAAATCATCGATGGCATCGATGTCACAATCATCGACGCGGCGATGCCTTGTCTGGTAATGCGGGCCTCCGACGTTGGAAAAACAGGCTATGAGCCTGCGGCGGAACTCGACGACGATAGGGCGTTCTTCGAATTCATTGAGGCGATGCGGCTTGAAGCTGGTTGTCGGATGGGGTTGGGTGATGTGACCGGACAGGTTCAACCTAAGGTAGTTATGCTCTCTCCGCCGCGTGAGGGTGGCACTATCGCGTCACGGTATTTTGTGCCAGACAAAACACATCAAACCCATGCCATCACTGGCGGTATCGCGGTCGCCTATGCATGTGTCACTGCCGGCACGGTCGCTGAGCCGATGGCCGACGTGTCACCTGACCAATCCCATCCGCAGTTTTCGATTGAGCATCCGGCGGGTCAGTTGCACTTGTCCCTGACACTGAAGAGCACCGATGAAGGCGTACAAATGGAGGCGGCTGGTATTGTCCGTACGGCTCGTATGATTATGCAGGGTGCCGTAATGGTTCCCGAGAGGCTAATTAGCGCAAATGCTGAGAAAATTAGTGGCTAGTACGCGAATATGAGGCCGAGAGATGCTTCCTAATAAATTGGTGACCCGGCCTTAGAGTTGGTGCTGATGTTCGCATAGCGGCCGTGTCGACCGACAAC
>JAYYZV010000128.1:0-21913 GCA_036339975.1 Pseudomonadota bacterium
CAGGCAATAATATAGGCGTCCGCTATGGTCAGCGTATGGTGCTTGACGATGTGGATATAGCCGTACACCGCAACGAGCTGGTGACCTTGATCGGCCCAAACGGTTCAGGAAAAACCACGCTGGTGCGTACGTTACTTGGTCTGGAAAAGCCATTAACGGGAACGGTAACATCTGCCAGCAGCTTGCGTATTGGTTATTCTCCGCAGTCACTGACGATCGATCCGACCCTTCCATTGAACGTTCACCGGTTTCTCAAAATGTCGGGCGTTCGTGACACCAATAAGCTGCGAGAAATGCTTGAAAAAGTTGGTGCGCCGGGGATATCCAATCAAGAAATCCGCATGTTATCAGGCGGTGAACAGAAACGCGTGATGCTGGCCCGCGCATTGTTGCGTGATCCTGACCTGCTGGTTCTGGACGAACCCACGGCTAATATAGACGTACACGGACAGGCTGGGTTTTACGATCTGATCCGCACTATTCGGGACGAATGGGGTTGCGGCATACTGCTGGTTTCTCACGATTTACATCTGGTGATGTCGGCCACCGACCAAGTAGTCTGCCTTAATGGACATGTGTGCTGTTCGGGAAAGCCAGACACCGTGTCGCAGGACCCGGCCTTCCTTGAACTGTTTGGCGAAGCCGCGTCATCTGTTGCAGTCTATTCTCACCGGCACGACCATCATCATGCCTGATTTCATCATATACGCTTTGATCGCAGGGGTCGGTGTAGCAACTGTCATGGGGACAATCGGCGTATTTGTGGTCTGGCGGCGCATGGCTTATTTCGGCGACACCCTGTCCCATTCTGCCCTCCTGGGCGTCGCTTTAGGATTTGTCGCCGGTATTAATATTAATTTCAGCGTCGTGGGCATCTGCTTGGTTATCGCGATCGGTATGGTGTACCTCCGAAGCCAGCGCTACCTTGCGGAGGATACGCTTCTTGGAATCCTTGCCCATTCTTCGCTAGCTCTAGGCTTGGTGGTTATATCTCTGCTTTCTACACTTCGTGTCGACCTGATGAGCTATCTTTTCGGGGACATCCTTGCCGTCACGCCGACCGATATCGGGTGGATATACGGCGGGGGTATGGTTGCGCTAGGTGTGCTGGCCTGGCTATGGAAAGATCTGATCTCAATCACCGTGCACGAGGACATGGCCCGGACAGAGGGTGTGAATATTTTTCGTACTCAAGTCGCATTCATGACGCTCTTTGCCCTGGTAATAGCCATGGCCATGAAAATCGTCGGCATTCTATTGGTAACAGCCCTTCTTATTATTCCCGCGGCGTCAGCGCGCCGGTTCGCGCGCACACCAGAACAGATGGCAATCTATGCCCCTGTCGCTGGATCCATTGCCGTGGTGCTTGGGCTTCAGGCATCCCTCCTATGGGATCTGCCGTCGGGGCCGGCAATCGTCGTCGCTGCCACAATTATTTACATCGCGACGATGGCTGTCCCGACGCGGCTCGCCGCGAGGTAGATCACAACTCGATATCAAATAGACGCATCGAATTGGTACGTCCGATTTTGAGCCTATCATCTTCGCTGATGGTGCATGTATCAAACCAGTTCGCAGCGTGATCCACGTTCTCGAACGGCCAGTCCGCGGAGAAAAGGATCCGGTCGGAACCGATCTCCAGCATCGCGTCGATCAGGGTCTGGGTACGGAAGTTACCCGACGTCGTGATGTAGAAATTGTTTTGAAAATATTCACCTAGCATTTTTTTCGCCGGGTAGCCGCGTTCCTTGCCGACCCATTTATTTCGGTTATCGACCCGCCACATACTATAGGGCAGCCCTTCGCCCATGTGGCCAAGTACGATCTGCAGGTTGGGATGTCTGTCGAACAATCCGGACGCCATGAGGCGGAGCGAATGGACGGCAGTTTCCTGACCGAATGCCCAAGTCGGACCAAGAAGCCAAGGATGACCCTCATAAATCTGTGCCATACTCGGCAACGGGTTGCGTGGATGCAAGTAGAACGGCACATCTAGATCGGCCATAATATCCCAAAACGGCGCGTATTGCGGCAAATCGTAATAGACCGCAGATTCTTCTTGATCTATCTGCGAGAATCCGTTGACCAACGCGCCAACAAAACCGAGTTCCTTGACGCAGCGCTCCATCTCGGCACACGCCATGTCGACATCCTGCAGAGGCAGCGCAGCAAAACCTCGGAAACGGCCCGGATTGCGCTGCACCCATTCGGCCAACATATCATTAGATTTCTTGGCGATCTCATTCGCCCGATCACGGTCGTAGATGGCTTGTACCGCGGGTGCATTCAAAGACAGGATCATCATCTCGACGCCGTTCTGATCCATTTCATCGATGCGGCGGCCTTCGATATCCATCAAGCGACCCGACAGCTCCTCCCAGGTTTCCGGGGGCAGATAGCCATTTGAATCCTGAAGCGTGTCCTCAATTGCGTAGTGCTCTTCGAGCGCGATTTTCCCTTGCATAGCTTCCTCCCTCCATGTTTTTAGGCGGCGCGGTTCCGGTGGCCAGCTTGTTTTATTGAAAACGCATTGATCACTCAATCTGAAACGTTTTCACATGCAATACTTAAACCACAGCGCATGTGCGGAACCCGCAGAAAATATCCGACCGTTCCGGCCCAAAATAATTGCGGTATTTAGCGTTAACATAGCGACTGCGCGTTACCCAAGAGCCGCCGCGCAGCACCTTAGCCATCCCAAACAATGGTTCAGAATATTCCTTGTAGTCGTCCGGCGCAAACCCATCGAAGGGATTGAACGTATCCGACGTCCATTCCCAGATATTGCCGATCAGTTGCCGACAGCCCCAAGCGTTATCTCCCATGGCATAGTCTGCAACGTCAGCACAGCCGAGGCCGAACCCGTCCGTGTTTGCATGCGCCGCCGTGATCGGAGAATTACCCCACGGAAAATTCGACTTCACCAGCGTCGCGTCCATACTAGGGCGCATTGTGGCGGCGAATTCCCATTCGGCCTCGGTCGGCAGACGCCGTCCTGCCCACGTGCAGAAAGCGTTTGCTTCATGCCAGTTTACATGGACCACCGGTTTATCCGACGCGAGGTCGTTCCAAACGTCAAACAAGCGTACTTTCCAGCCACCTGAAGTATCACGTTTCCAGTAGACGGGATGCTTTGGGTCTCTCACTCGCCTCCAAGAGAGGCCGTCTTCCGTCCACAGACTGTCCCGCTCGTAGCCTCCATCCTCTACAAATTCGACAAACTGGCCGCAGGTGACAGGCGCCCGCGCCATTCGGAACGGTTCTACCGTCACGTCATGAGCCCATTTCTCATTGTCGAATACAAACGGGTCGTCGGGCCTAGATCCCAGTCGGAACATACCACCTGGGATGTTGGCATCGCCGTCCAGCGCGCCGGTTTCTGCAATCCTTTGGGCTCGCTTAGCGTCCGGCGCAAAAGTTGGCGTCGGATAGGCCAGGGTCTGGCGGGCCCAGGTAAACGCCTCGTCGTGCATATCTTCGTGGAACGTCGTGAATTGATATAGATAGCTTTCCCGTTCCGACGCCTGACCTCCATGGAGCTGCTCCGTCAGCGTATCCAGCACACACGCCATGTAGTCTTTCATCTCGCGCAGCGGGTACACCGGTAGATCCCAGCGAGTGTCGTGTGCGACTGCGATGGAATCGTATAACACGTCTCCCCGTTCCAGCAGCGGCCGGTGGCCGTTTTCCTGACGCAGGATAAAAAACTCATGGAACCAGGCAACATGGCCGATTTCCCAGATTATAGGATTTAGGATTGGCAGCTTTGGACCAACAAGCTGTTCGGAGCTGAGCCCGTCCAGAAGTTCCAGCGTCCGTTGCCGGGCGCTTAGCATGATTTCGATAAGATGGTCGGTGGAAACTTGTGCGGTCATATTTCTGCGCTAGGTTAGAGCGATGAAGATTAGCCTTGTCACGCCCGCAGGGAAACAGTCGCGCGCCGGAAACCGCACCACAGCCGTACGCTGGGCCCGAATTTTGCGCCAGCTCGGCCACCGGGTGACAATCGCGGAGGAAGACGAGGGACTAAACGCTGACATGATGGTCGCGGTGCATGCCTGGCGGTCGTCAAAATCCATCCGGGCGTTCTCCGACAGATATCCCAACAAGCCACTGGTCGTTCTGCTCGCGGGGACGGATATATACAAATTCCAGCACAGCCACCCGGACGACACACTGGGCTCCATGGACCGTGCCACGGAACTGATCTGCCTGCACGGCATAGTCCACCGGGCAATACCGAAGAAATACGGAAAAAAGCTGCGGGTGATTAGCCAATCCTCGCAGCCGCTGCCCACGCCGCGCCAACCGTCACAGCGGTGGTTCGAAATCGTCGTTGCCGGTCACCTGCGCGACGAGAAGGACCCCCTGCGGACGGCCTATGCGAGCCAAATGATGCCACCTGAATCGCGGTTGAGGGTTATCCATCTGGGCAAGGCGCATGACAGGCGATGGGAAACGGACGCAAACGCCGAAATGTGCTCAAATTCCCGTTACGTGTGGCGCGGCGAAGTTCCCGGCTGGCGGGTCCGGCGTCAATTTGCCCGCAGCCATGCGTTGGTGATCAGTTCGGTGATGGAGGGAGGCGCGAATATCGTGTCGGAAGCGATCGTCTGCGGTGTACCTGTGATCGCCTCGCGCATTGATGGAAATGTCGGCATATTAGGTGATCATTATCCAGCGTATTATCCAGCGGGGGACGAAGACGCGCTAGCGAAACTGCTACATCGGGCGGAGACCGACCCGGCGTTTATAAAAGATCTCGAATACCGCTGCCGGGAGCTGGCGCCACGCTACTCGCCGGAAAAAGAACTGGCGGCGTGGCACAAAATCCTGCAGCAATTGGGAGCCTGAACATGCGGATTGCCATGATGGGCAGCGGCGGGGTCGGCGGGTATTTCGGCGGGCGTCTGGCGGCGGCGGGCGTCGACGTCACCTTTATCGCCCGGGGCAGACATTTGGACCGGATCCAGGAGAATGGCCTCAAGATTGACAGTGCAGATCTAGGTGATGTGCTGATCCAGCCTGCTAACGCCACCGACGACCCGTCGGATGTGGGTCCGGTCGACTACATCATTGTCGGCGTTAAACTATGGGATACGGAAGAAACTGGCCATGCAATCGCCCCGATGCTAGGCCCTCATACGAGTGTGCTATCTCTGCAGAACGGCGTCGACGGAGATGGAGTTTTGGCGCCCATCGTCGGCCAAGATCGACTGATCGGTGGTGTAGCATTTATCGCCAGTTCGATATCTGAGCCAGGTACTATAAAGCAGGTCGGCACCATGCAGCGGATCGTGATTGGCGAAACGGATGGGTCGTCATCAGCTCGGGTGACCGCACTGCACGACACCATAGCCAGCGCCGGCATCAATATAGATATCAGTAACGACATCCGCCGGGCGATATGGGAAAAATTTGTCTTTCTTGTGGGTATGAGTTCAACCACAACCTTGATGAATAGCGAAATCGGCCCGATCCGAGAAAATTCGGAAGGCCGTGAATTTCTGCACAGCGTATTTCGCGAGGTCGTCGCCGTTGGCCGTGCACGAGGCATCAACCTGCCCGAAGATTTCGGCGACACGCGCCTCGACTTTGCCGACGGCGTACCCGCCAAAATGACCACCTCCATGCATCACGACCTAAAAGCCGGCAACCGGCTCGAACTGCCGTGGCTGGCGGGGGCCGTGGTACGCATGGGGCGCGAGGCCGGCATCCCGACGCCAGTGTGTCAGACGGTCTATGCAGCTCTGCTGCCGAAGGCCGGTGTTTAGATCGGGTTGGTTACCGCAAAATCGCACGAGGTGTTCCCCGTCACAGTCACCCACAAGGATCATTCCATGGATGGCCGGGACCGGGAGAAGGCCGGCAGCATCAAGACAAGACTAAACGCGCACCGTGATGGGTTCCATCCGATCGGACTTTTCCAATACTTCGCCAACGATCATCGTTCGGCCATACCCGAGTTCTATCAACTTAGCGACGCAGGCATGGACATTTTTCGCAGGTACGCTAGCAAGCAGGCCGCCCGCAGTTTGCGGGTCAAAAATCAAGGGATAGCGTAGATCCTTTCCGGCTTCTTCCAGATTGGCGACGGCGCGGCGCAGGCGCACGTTCTGCGGTTGCAGCGACGACAAGATCCCGGCTTTCGCCGTTTCTTCAGCCCCCTCCATCAGCGGCACGGCGTCGAGCTCCAGCACCACATCAACGTCGGAGGCCCGCACCATTTCGACCAAATGGCCGAGCAGTCCAAACCCAGTGATATCGGTCGCTGCACGGCTGCCGTGCTCGACCAAGCATTCCGCACCAAGCCTGTTAGACATCACCATGTGATCGAGTGCGCGAGCAATCCAACGGCCCTTGGCCTTGTGCCGCATGTCGGCAGCGAACAAGGTGCCGCTGCCGATGGGTTTAGTGACTACCAGCTTATCGCCAGGCTTCAATCCGCCTTTGCGCATAATCTTGCCCTTGTCGATCAGCCCGTTGACCGCAAAGCCGAGGCTCAGCTCAGGGCCTTCGCTGGTATGTCCTCCTACCAGCGCGCAGTTGGTGTCATTCAGAATTTCCATCGCGCCGGTCATCATTTGGGTCAGTGTATCTTCCACCTTGGATTCGATACCAAACGGCACCGTCGCGACCGCGAGCGCAGTCTGCGGATCGCCGCCCATAGCGAATATATCGCCGAGGCTGTGATTGGCGGCGATCTTTCCGAAGATATAGGGATCATCAACCATAGCGCGGAAGTAATCCACCGTGTGCACGATCACCTTGCCGGGCGGCACTTCGACGACAGCTGCATCGTCCGGTTCATGTAGCCCAATCAGCACATCGTCGCGCGGCACGGGGATCAGCGTGTTCAGCGCCCGGGATAACACCGTGGCGCCGACCTTGGCACCGCAACCGCCGCAACGCATAGCAATCGCGGAAATTTCCTTGGCCACATCGTCAGTGGTCAGCCCGTCAGGCAGTGCGGTTTCGCTCTCTTCTTCCATTTCGGGTAGTTCATTGAACTTGTCCATAAACCGTCTGTCGATCCAGTCTTTCCAGGTCCAGATTCGCCTGCCCTTCACCGACCAGATACCACGTGACGCGATGGCGTATTTGTCGCCGGTCGAAATTAAACTGAGAAATTTAGACTGTGGCCGGAAGGACGTCGGGGTCCGGCCCAGAAGCGCACGGCGCAGGTTTTTCTCGAGCGGTTTACCCTGGCGCACGGCGAATACGCCGGATTTAGGTCGCGGATGATTGACCATAGCTGCAACATCACCGGCAGCGTATACGTCCGGGTGCGATGTCGACTGCAACGTGTCTCCTACCTTGATAAATCCGCCTGCATCGGTATCGAGTCCCGCCGTTGCCGGCCAGTCCGGTGCGCCCGCCGCCGTAACCCAGAGAATTTCATCAGCAGCGATAGTCTCTCCCGCACCAGTTCTCAAAACCCCTGGCTCGACCTGCGTGACTGGCTCGCCGAGATGAAGAACGACATTCCGTCGTTTGAGTACGTTCAGGAACGTGGCGCGGACATTTTCATTATGGGTCGACAGAATTTCCTCGGTGCTGCTGAATAGATGGAACTCGATGTTGTCAGATGGCTTTCCCGACCCGGCCCTCAGCTGGCCTAGACGGTGCTGGATCGCCAACAGGATTTCCACGCCACCCGCACCGGCGCCAACCACGGCGATGCGCATCAGCCCTTCGTGCGCCATTGCCCGGGAGCTGAGCGCTTCCCACCGGTTAAGGAAATTATTGATAGGTTTGACCGGCACCACATTGTCGCTGGCGCCAGGCACCAGCGAGGTGTTGGGCGTCGACCCCGTGTTTATCGAGAGCAGTTCGAATGGCACCGGCGGCCTGTTGTCGCACAGAACGCGCTTACCGTGGAGATCGAGACCAGTGACGGTCGAATGATAGAACCGCGCGTTGGCAAACCGTGCTAGGGCACCGAGATCAATATGAGATTCGTCGTAGCCGTAATGCCCTGCAACATAGCCCGGCAACATACCGGAATAAGGCGTGTGCGCGTCGCGGCAAATTAACGTCAGCCGTACGCCAGACAACGGTTTCATGCCGAACCGCTTAAGCACCGCGACATGGCTATGGCCACCGCCAACTAAGACGAGGTCTTTCACGATAGGGGTATCCGAGGTTTTCATTTTGTTATTGCTCTTCGAGCGTTGTCTGCAGACGGAGGCGGCTGCGGATACTACGGGAAATTATGTCGACACAAATATTGAGCATAGCCGTGATCAGGATCAAGAACAGCGCCCGGTCAAACCGAAGATCGGCGAACGCACTGTCGACATAGAACCCAAGGGTTGCAATACCAAGAATACCCAAAATCGCTGTCTCTCGCAGGATGACCTCCCAGCGATAAAACAGCAGAGCCAGCAGCTGACGGTAAATGCGGGGGATAATTTCGTAGAAATACCGGTTCACGCCTTTTACCGCGTCGATACGCAACTGCAAGGTCTCAGTGAAACGGCCTATCAAATGTCCAATGATCGCCGCGTTGTGCAGGCTGAGCGCCACGATGGCGGGAAGCATCGACGGCCCCCACAGGTTCAACAACACGAAAGCAAGTATGTATTCTGGTGTCGACCGAACAACGACTAGAAAGACATGCCCGCCGGTACGCGCCGTCCGTCCGAGCAATAATGGCGAAATCAGCGGGAAGAAAAATAGTGTCAGCAGGCCGGTCGCGACAAGCGCGATCATGGTCAACTGGACGGTCGCGATGGTCCCTGGCCAAACCTGATCCGCCACCAGCATCCATAGCCAGTCGCCGAGCGCTGAAATCATGTTGTCGCCCCCAACGCGGACCGGATGAGGAATGATGTCTTCGGTCAGAAACCGACGGATGTGGGCCCACGAAAATGTCATGTCCCACGGCAGTATCGCGGCGGCGGCGACCAAGTAAACCGGTAGGATCGGCTTTTTCATCCAGACCCGCATAGTGGCAATGATCAGGTAAAACAAGATTAGAAGAGCCGAGACCTCTGAATAGAGGCCTTCCTTGAACGCTGTTTCGAGGTGGAAGCCGAGCGTCGGCAGTCCAATAAAACCAAGTACCGCACTGGACCGCAATCCGCACTCCAGTCGGTACATAGAATAGGTACGGAAATGCGCCCAGACATCGGGCAGGCGGACAAAGAGAAAACTCGACGCTCCGCCGGTCCCCACTGGCACGGCGCTAAGGGGTCGCTGATCGGCTTCTTCCAATATTTCTGCATATACCTTTGCGATAATGCCGGCGTAAGGGATCGCGATAGCGAGCACGCCTGTCAGCGGCGACAGGCCGAACATCTGTAGGAAAATCAATGCCCAGAAAAGCTCGTGAATAGCGCGAATAAAGGCGCAACCGGTGCGAACAATCCGGAAATGAAAGACCAGCGCCAACCCGAAGCCGACGATGTTCGCCAGCGTCACCCCCAGCAACGCAAACGCCACCGTATAAGCGATAACCAGAAAAAGGCTCTCGGTACGGTAGAAGTCTGGCGTCACGACACCTTTCAGTAATAGCCCGAACTCGCGCCACGGATCTCCAGTCGAAATAGCGATATCGGCAAAAATCAGGCACAGGATCGCAATTAGGAAGAACCCGGTTGTGGTCCTCGCAAGCGGGGACGGGTCGCGTCGTAAGGTCATGCCGGGGCAGCACTCTCACCCAGATAAAGACCGTCGAGATCCTCAGGTGTCATGCCCGCCGACGGCATGTCCATGACAATGCTGCCATCGCGAACGCCGACAATCCGGTCAGCGAATTCCAGCGCTAACTCACGATCGTGCATGGCGAGCAGGACAGTTTCCTTCTCGGAATTCATGGTCGCGAGAATTTCACGCGCCTGATGTTCATCAACCGAAGACACCGGCTCGTCTGCCACGATTACCCGGCCAGGATGATACAGCGCCCGGGCCAGCGCAGTGCGCTGATACTGGCCGCCCGACAGCTGCCCGACATTGGCAAACATCTTTTCTTCAAGCCGCAGCGGCGCGAGAACCTTACGCACTTCTTCGACGTCCGCCGCAGTGGGCAGCAGAAGGTTGCGTAGGTTGCGCCAGACCGAACACCGGTGTAGCCGGCCCATGTAAACGTTGTGAAAAACCGTCAGTGCCTGAACCAGCGCCAAATCCTGCGGCATCAGTGCGGCAGCATCGCCGAGCCGGCCATACAGAAGGCGGAGCAGGGTGGATTTTCCTGCTCCGCTTTCTCCGACGATCGCAATACGCTCGCCGGCTTCTATATCAATGAAAACTTCGCGAAGGATCGTCTTTCCGTCATATCCCACCGATTCATCGCGGAGCTCCAGTAATGGCATCAGTCAATCAGGCCGAGCTCTTTTGCCGTATCCTTAATCGGCGTGTAATCGGAATTCGAGGCCAGAATAAATCCCTTTCTGGGAAACGATTTCAATAGATCCGGGTCATTCATAGACAACAGCGCTGATTGAACCTTTTTGATGAAACCCGGGCCGAATTTTTTGTCGACATCACCCCGGATTGACCAATTGTAATCCGGATAGCCAGGGGTTTTCCAAATCACGCGGACTTTCTTGGGGTCGATCGTTCCGTTGGCGAGTCCTTTTTTCCACACCTTGAAGTTTGTAGCCCCGACTTCGTAAGCGCCGGACTGAACCAGTGCGACTGTCCGGGAATGGTTCCCACTGAAGCCAACACGGCTGAAGACTTCTTGTGGCGTTTTCTTGAAATTTTTCCGGATATGAAATTCAGGCATCAGGCGTCCAGACGTCGAGCCTTTCGATCCGAAGGTAAAGGTTTTACCAGCGATTTTCTTCGGGAATTCCTTCGACAAAGTCAATCCGGTGCTGGCGTTAGCGATAAAATAGGTTTCGAAATTGGGATCGGCCTTACCTTGCGCGATTGCCGTTGAGCCTTGGACCAGACCTCTAGCGCGGACGCCCGACAGGCCACCAAACCAGGCCAACTGAACCTGATTGTTACGGAAGGCGGTAACCGCGGCCGCATATGACTTCACCGGGACGTATTCGACTTTCATTAAAAGCGTAGCTGAGAGATATTTAGCCACTTTGTCAAAACGCTTGCGCAACTGGCTCTCATCCTGATCGGGGATAGCGGTGAATACGAATTTATCTGCGGCTGAAACCTGCGATACCGAAAAAACTGACAAAACAATAGCTATCGCCGCGCCAGTTAAAAGATAAGTTCTCATTAGTCACATAACCCCCAAAAATTGTGGTACATTATTTATGGTCTACGAAATAGATTTACTTGAGATAAATAAGTATTCAATATTTCGGGTCAAATTTTTTTCCGAAAATTAAGAGGCCGTGGCGCTGCCGCAGCTTTAAGAAATATGGTGCACCGACTGCTCTGTCCGGCTCGACGGAGCGTGACGTACTATTGGAGATTCGGAATACGGTCCAGGGGTCAACATCAAGACAGGATTACGCGAACCGCCTCGCGGTAGCGGGCTGCGATTTTCTCTTCCTGCGGATGATTTCTTTCCGATATGACATGCTCTCCACCCACGAAGACATCGGTCACGACCGGCTCGTTTCCGGAAAAGATCCAGGCATCAAGAAACGTTTCCATCATGTGGCCGGCAAAGATCGGCGCATCAGCATCGAGCACAACGATATCCGCCCGCGCTCCGACCTGGAGTCCTACCTCACCGTTTGAACCTATACGCCCCAGAGCCTGCGCCCCACCGGAAACAGCCGCATCAAACAGTTTCATTCCGGTGGATGTGGAATCGTCAGCAGCGACGTTGCGGCGTCGGTCCCGCAACCGCTGTCCGTATTCGAGCCAACGCAGTTCTTCCACGACACTGATAGAGATATGGCTGTCCGATCCAACGCCGAGCGAGCCGTTACCATCCAGCCATCCGGGCATATCGAAAATGCCATCACCGAGATTGGCCTCGGTCGTCGGGCACAACCCGGCAATAGCGCCGGCGGCGGACGCATTACGGATTTCGTCTACGGTCATATGTGTTGCATGTACCAGACACCACCGGCTGTCGACATCCGCGTTGTCAAGCAGGTACTCCACCGGACGTCTGCCGCAGAATTCGAGACAGTCCACAACCTCTTTCTCCTGCTCGGCGATATGAATGTGGATCGGCGTGGACAAATCAATTGCCGCCTCCATCTCGCGGATGGACTCCGCGTCCACAGCCCGCATGCTGTGCGGCGCAATGCCGGTATGTCGGTCGGGATCCAGCGCCGTCTCCTTATCGAGGGACTCGTAAATCTCCAAAATCGCACCAGTGTTGTTGATGAAGCGTCGCTGCCCGTCGCCAGGCGGTTGTTCGCCGAAACCTGCATGCTGGTAGAGCACCGGCAGTAGCGTCATCCCGATCCCGGTCGTTCGAGCAGCAGCCAATGTTCGTAGGCTCATTTCGGCCGGGATACCGAATGGGCTGCCATCACGGTCATGGTGCAAGTACTGGAATTCTCCCACCGCCGTATAACCCGCTTTTAGCATCTCGACATACAACTGGGCTGCGATGGCTTCCAAGTCATCTGGCGTCAGCCTGTCGACAAAGCGATACATCAGATCGCGCCAGGTCCAGAAACTATCCTCTGCGGCAGCGGTCCGGAATTCACTAAGCCCCGCCATGGCCCGCTGGAAGGCGTGCGAATGCAGGTTGGGCATGCCGGGAATAGCGATGCCGCGGATCGACACGACGTCCTCGGAAGATGCATTGCTGGAGATATCCGTGATCCAGCCCTCGGCATTGACGGAGACATATCCCGGCGACAGCCATTTACTAGCAGACAAAAGGTGGTCGAACTTTATTACTCGCACGATCTAACCTGCTCTACTCTGCTCCCGCACCCAGTCAAGCCCGCTGCTCAGCAAGTCGTGCAGGACCGGACGGACCCGATCGGCCAGGTCAGGTCGGAATCGATATGGCGCCCCTTCATCCATATAGGCTACCTGAGCCATTTCGAGCTGAATCGCATGCACGCCGCCGTCGGGATTGCCATAATGCCGGGTGATATAACCGCCCTTGAAACGGCCGTTGAGGGTCGCGGTATAATCATCAGCCCGGTTGAGAACATCGAACATACGGTCTGTTACGACATTGTCGGCGCTGGCGCCGTCGGCGGTCCCCAGATTGAAATCAGGCAGGCGACCCTCGAAAAATCTGGGTAGTTCCGAGCCGATGGAATGCGCATCGAACAGCAACACCGCGCCATGGCGGTCGCGCTGCTCCGCAATTACCTTGGCGAGCTCCACGTGATAACTGTGCCAGTAAAGATCCAGCCGCCGTTCAATTTCAGCGGCGTCGGGCTCCTGCCCGCCACCGTAGATCGGTTCCCGGTGGAATGTCGAAGTCGGGCAAACCTCGGTCGTATCGGCACCGGGATAGAAAGATTTCCCGGCCGGATCCCTGTTCAGGTCAACAACATAACGGGAATAGCGCGCCGAGGTAATAGTCGCGCCGAGTTCTGCGGCAAACGCATAGAGATCGCGGATATGCCAGTCCGTATCGGGCAGCGCGAGCGCCTCGGCCGTCATTGTCGCACCAATTTCGGCGGGTATTTCCCGTCCGTCATGCGGCACATTGACAATCAAAGGGGCATCGCCCGGCTGGATATCGATTACCGAAAGCATAAAATCTGGCCCATCGCTGAAACAGTCATTACCTACCCTTGGCTTAACGCTGTTCGACGGTTCTTTTGCACCGCCATACCGCGCTATAATCACGGAGAGTAGCCTGAAACTTAACAGCATGAAACCGAACAGGGGCGGAACCGATGGCTGACTGGGATACACTCTGGATCAATGCGAATCTCGCCACCATGGCAAAAACCGGCGAGCCCTATGGACAAATCGAAAACGCTGCCATCGCGACATGCGACGACCGCATCGTCTGGGCGGGCACGATGAACTCGCTGCCCGGCAAACCCGACGACTTGGCAGACGAAGTCAACGACGTAGCCAGCAAATGGATTACCCCGGGACTGATCGACTGTCATACGCATTTGGTGTTCGGTGGCAGCCGCGCCAGCGAATTTGAACAACGCCTGCAAGGTGTCAGCTACGAAGAGATCGCTCGCGCCGGCGGTGGAATCGTCTCCACGATGACGGCAACCCGTGAGGCCAGTGAGGATGCGCTCGTTCTCGCCGGCTTGCCGCGTCTGTCAAACCTGATCCGAGAAGGCTGTACCACGGTGGAAATCAAATCCGGCTACGGTCTCGAAAAATCAGCAGAGCTGAAACAGCTCTCCGCCGCCCGGGCGTTAGGCAACGCGCTGCCCGTAGACATCCAGACCACATTCCTCGGGGCCCACGCACTACCACCCGAATTCAAGGGCCGCCAGGGCGATTACATCGAGCAGGTGATTGAGGAAATGATGCCGGCCGTTGCCGACAGTGGTACCGCCGACGCGGTCGATGCGTTCTGCGAAAATATCGGCTTTACAGCAGCCGAAACCGAAGCGGTGTTTGAAGCGGCCCACGCCCATGGCCTGCCGGTTAAGCTGCATGCCGAACAGCTGTCCGACCTTGGCGGCGCGGCTTTAGCAGCCCGCTTCGGTGCGCTGTCGGCAGATCACTTGGAATTCGTGTCCGAGGACAGTGTGAAAGCGATGGTGGTCGCCGGGACTGTCGCCGTTGTTCTGCCTGGTGCGTTCTATACGCTCCGCGAAACCCAGTTACCGCCGATCGATCTTTTTCGCACCCATGGCGTCGATATTGCCATTGCCTCAGATTTCAATCCAGGATCATCTCCAGTGCCGTCGCTGCTGCTGATGCTGAACATGAGCTGCACTTTGTTCCGAATGACGCCGGAGGAAGCGCTGGCGGGCGCGACGCGAAACGCGGCCAAGGCACTAGGACTGGACGACGACCGCGGCACGCTGCAGACCGGCAAACGCGCCGATCTTGCCATATGGAATATCAGCCAGCCAGCGGAATTGGCCTACTGGGCGGGATACAACCCGCTGCACACGCTCGTTCAGGGCGGCAATCGCATCGACTTCGACGCGCAGCTGACGTCGCCTGGTCTCGCCGCATAGTAACGAATCGACGTTGCCGGCATCACTTGCCAATCATCGGCAGGTTTAACCCGTTTTCTTTGGCGCATTCGATGGCGATATCGTAGCCTGCATCGGCATGACGCATCACGCCGGTGCCAGGGTCATTCCACAACACCCGCTCGATCCGCCGAGCAGCATCGTCGGAGCCGTCGGCCATCACTACAACGCCAGAATGCTGCGAATAGCCAATCCCGACCCCGCCGCCATGATGTATCGACACCCAGGTCGCACCGCTGGCGGTGTTCAACAGTGCGTTCAGCAACGGCCAGTCAGCGATGGCGTCGGATCCGTCTATCATACCCTCAGTTTCGCGATTGGGGCTGGCGACGGAGCCGGAATCCATGTGATCGCGACCGATCACGATGGGCGCCGAAACTTCGCCGTTTTTGACCATCTCGTTGAAGGCCAGGCCTACACGGTGGCGCTGACCAAGGCCGAGCCAACAGATGCGCGCGGGCAGACCTTGGAAGTTGATGCGTTTACGGGCCATGTCGAGCCAATTGTGAAGCTGCCGGTCGTCAGGGATTAGTTCCTTCACCTTTTCATCAGTGCGATAGATATCTTCTGGATCGCCGGACAGCGCAGCCCAACGGAACGGCCCGATGCCCCGACAGAACAGCGGCCGGACATAAGCCTGAACGAACCCGGGGTATTCGAACGCGTCTTCAACCCCTACATCCTGCGCCATCTGGCGTAGGTTGTTACCGTAGTCGAGAACGGGAATGCCTTCACGATGGAAACCGAGCATTGCCCGCACCTGATGTGCCATGGATTCCTTTGATGCCTTCTCGACCTCCTTCGGTTCTCGTTCGCGGCGGTCGATCCATTCCTCGACTGTCCACCCGATGGGCAGATACCCATTTACCGGATCGTGCGCTGATGTTTGGTCGGTCACAATATCAGGGCGCAGGTCACCCTTCAGAATTTCGGGATAGATCTCGGCGGCGTTGCCTAGCAGACCTACCGAAACCGGCCTGCCGTCATTATGGGATTTTTCAATGATCGCGAGTGCTTCTTCCAGCGTATCGGCCTTGGTGTCTAGATATCCCGTCCGCATTCGGTATTCGATGCGGCTGGGCTGGCACTCGACAGCGATCATGCTAGCGCCCGCCATTGTCGCTGCTAACGGCTGGGCGCCACCCATTCCGCCAAGGCCACCGGTCAAGACCCATTTGCCGGTCAGGTCACCGTCGAAATGCTGGCGTCCCACCTCGCAGAACGTCTCGTACGTTCCCTGCACAATGCCCTGGCTCCCGATATAGATCCACGATCCCGCTGTCATCTGGCCGTACATCATCAGGCCGACCCGGTCGAGTTCGGTGAAGTGATCCAGCGTCGCCCAGTTGGCCACGATGTTCGAATTCGCGATTAGTACCCGTGGCGCATCCGCGTGCGTCCGGAACACGCCAACGGGCTTGCCGCTCTGTACCAGCAGTGTTTCATCATCCTTCAGCGTCTTCAGCTGGGCAACGATGGTCTCGTAGCAGTCCCAGTTGCGGGCCGCGCGACCGATGCCGCCGTAGACGACGAGTTCTTCCGGCCGCTCCGCAACGTCAGGATCGAGATTATTCATCAACATCCGAAGCGGGGCTTCGGTCGCCCAGCTCAGAGTGTTCAAGTCAGTGCCCGTTGGACTGCGGATTTCGCCAGTGTTCCGGCGCATATTGTCAGAACTCATATGTATTCTCCCATGTGTCGCGCGTGATTTAGATCACGCCATCTTTTCCAAGCTCGCCAAGCTCTTCATCGTCGATCGCCAGCATCGATGGACTATATAGTGGTCAGCTGCTTAGCGGACTGAAGAGATACCCACGTAAGATCAAGGTCTTGCGTAGTCGTCCACGGACCACGGGGGTCGCGGCAAGCCAAGATTCTCGCGCAACGTACGACCCTCGTATTTGGTACGGAATAGGCCACGGCGCTGCAGTTCGGGGATGACTAGTTCGACGAAATCTTCAAGATGGGAGGGGTAAAGCGGCGGCATGATGTTGAAGCCATCGCAGCCACATTCTGTGACCCAACGTTCCATCATGTCGGCAACCTCTTCTGTAGACCCAGTGATATGACAGTGGCCGCGCGCGCCGGCAAACCGGCGATACAAGTCGCGGATGGTAAGTTTTTCGCGACGAGCGAGATCTATTATCAGCTCCGCCCGGCTGCCACCCACCTCGTCAGGGGTAATTTGGGGGAGATAACCGTCAACATCACAACCGCTGAGGTCGACGTTCAGACGTTCGGAGAGAAGTTCAAGCCCAGTCCTAGGATCGATCAGGTCCTGCAGTTCCTCATATTTACGTTCGGCTTCCTCTCGGGTGGTCGCGACGCAGACCGACAGGCCCGGCATAATCTTGAGACTATCCGGTTCACGCCCAAATGCTCTCATCCGCGACTTCACGTCAGAATAGAACTCCTGCGCATTTTCCAGAGTCTGACTTGCGCCAAAAACCACCTCGGCCGTCTCCGCCGCCAATGCGCGCCCGTCCTCGGATGCACCCGCTTGAATAAGCACTGGTTCGCCCTGCGGCGAGGGCGGCACATGCATCGGGCCGCGCACCTTGTAATGCGGGCCCTCATGCTCGAGAACCTGCAACTTGTCGGGATCAAAGTACGCGCCTACCTCCCTGTCATAGACGAAGGCATCGGCAAGCCAGGAATTCCAAAGACCACGCACTACGTGGGCGAACTCGCGTGCGCTTGAGTACCGGGTCGCCTTGTCGATGTGCTCGTCGAAACCAAAGCTCTGGGCTGCGGCCGCATTGCCCGTGGTCACAAGATTCCAAGCCGCGCGTCCGCCGCTGATTACGTCAAGCGAAGCGAAACGCCGCGCCAGAAAGAAAGGCTGTTCATAGGTGCTGGTCGCGGTGCAGGCCAGCCCTATATGAGTGGTGTGCTGGGCCAACGCCCCCATCAAGGTGAAGGGCTCGATCCAGGCGCAGTGGGAATCACGGCTCAGCGCATCGAGTGTACCGCGCCAAAATGAGACAGAGTCCGCCATAAAAAACATGTCGAAAAGCCCTCGCTCAGCAAGCTGGGCTAATTCAACTAGATGGGCGAGATTAGCGCCGCTATCGACAACGCTCTCTGGATGCCGCCAAGCCGCAATATGGTGGCCACAGGGCCAGTAAAACATCCCGAGTTTCATCACAACCTCTCTGTTGTGGCAGTCTACCGCCGTCTTGCGCAAAAACGCCATAGCGGGGTGCTCAAACCATGCTGTCTCTAATGCCCTGCGCCGAGCTATCAACCCCACTTTGGATATTTATCGAAGGGGGTGTTGTGAGAACAACAGCGACCAAACAATCGGAAAAAAACCCTATTTTTTCATAGCGTTCCAAAGATTACTAAAAGGGGTCTCATGGAGATATTGGCGGAGAGTGAGGGATTCGAACCCTCGGTACCCCTAAAGGCACAACGGTTTTCGAGACCGCCCCGTTCGACCACTCCGGCAACTCTCCGTCGGCGGTTGTACAGAAAGGGGCCCATGGGTACAACCGGCATAACAGGCATACTGGTATGCCTGAATCCATAGAAAATCGGCACCTGAAAGCTAGGCGAAAGGCATTGACACCGGCCGATCCGAGGCTATATTCCCGCAGCTTCTGATATGACCGTTGGTTTTGCCTGCATCCGCGGGTTTAGGCTGCGGCCTTATATTTGATTTATGGCCGCTTTGCCCCGCTGCCCGGCGGGCTGGATCATAGAAAAGACCTAGAACGGAAAAGACAATGTACGCAGTGGTCAAAACCGGCGGTAAACAGTACCGCGTTGCAAAAAACGACATACTGACCGTCGAAAAACTGGAAGGCGATGCCGGGACTACTGTCGAGCTGGGAGAAGTTCTGGCGGTCGACGACGGTAAAGCCCTGACTGTTGGCGCCCCGGTGATCGACGGCGCTCGGGTCGCGGCCGAAGTGCTGGAGCAGAAGAAAAGCGACAAGGTACTTGTCTTCAAGAAAAAACGCCGCAAGAACTACCGCCGCACCCGCGGCCACCGCCAGCAGCTGACGGTGATCCGAATCACTGATATTCTGGCTAAGGGCGAAAAAGCGAGCGCTGCAGCTAAAGAGACACCTACCTCGGAAGCGGGCACAGACGCTGCGCCCAAAACAGCGGCTAAAAACGCGTCGGCCAAAAAGGCCGCTGCGAAGGCAAAGGCAAAAACTACGGCTACAACAAAACCCAAAACGGCGGCAAAAAAATCCGCTAAAGGCAAGACGGCGGCAAAAAAATCCGCTAAAGGCAAAACGGCGGCAAAAAAATCCGCCAAAGGCAAGTAAGGCATTCAGCGGACAATTCTTCCGGAGGAGATTGAACGATGGCTCACAAAAAAGCAGGCGGCAGTTCCCGTAACGGGCGAGATTCCGAAGGACGGCGCCTCGGCGTAAAAAAATTCGGTGGTGAAGTAGTTATCCCAGGCAATATCATCATCCGCCAGCGCGGCACAAAGTGGCACCCCGGTGAAAACGTCGGCATAGGAAAAGACCACACCATCTTCGCCACCAGTGAAGGCAAGGTGGAGTTCCGCAAATCCTCCGGCGGCCGCGTATACGTCTCGGTCGACCCGACGGCCTAAACCGCCCCTAATTTTTTATAGACCCGTTTTGAGCGGGCCGAATTTATGCCAGACTTGATTTTGTAGAAGCGTCGTTCTGCCGGACGGGGCCTCTGCCTATTCTCGCCGGACAGATAGGTCGCCCGAACATGAAGTTCCTCGATTCAGCCAAAGTATACGTCCGAAGCGGTGACGGTGGCGCAGGATGCGTCAGTTTCCGGCGTGAGGCGCATGTCGAATATGGCGGACCTGACGGCGGCGATGGCGGGCGTGGGGGCGACGTCATCGTTGAATCCGTCGACGGTCTGAATACACTGATCGATTTTAGGTATCAGCAGCACTTCAAGGCTAAAACAGGCGGGCATGGTATGGGCAAAAATCGGTTTGGCGGGGCGGGAGCAGATATCACTCTGCAGGTACCCATCGGGACACAGGTTTTCGACGACGAGCACGATATGCTGCTGGCGGACTTCACTGCCTTAGGCCAGCGCGTCGTATTACTCAAGGGGGGTCAAGGCGGGCGAGGTAATACCCGGTTCAAGTCATCGACCAATCAGGCGCCGCGCCGCGCAGACAAAGGTGGAGACGGTGAAGAAAGATGGATCCGCCTGCGGCTAAAGCTTATTGCGGATGCCGGTCTCGTGGGATTGCCCAATGCCGGCAAGTCGACGTTCCTGTCTGCAGTATCACGGGCCAAACCAAAAGTAGCGGATTATCCTTTTACGACCCTTACGCCCGTACTTGGCGTCGTGAACGTCGATCAGACAGAATTCGTCATCGCCGATATTCCAGGTTTGATTGAAGGAGCGCACGAAGGTGCAGGATTGGGCGCCCGGTTTCTCGGGCATGTGGAACGTTGCGGCGCCCTTCTTCATCTGATTGATTGCACCGAGGACGATATTGTCGCCGGGTGGCGGACAATCCGTACTGAAGTTGAAGCCTATGGAGGCGGGTTGGCAGAGAAAAGAGAAATTCTTGCGCTGAACAAGGTAGATGCCGTTCCGGAAGAATTTGTCAGCGAAAAGCGGGCCGAATTGGAGAACGTATCGGGACAGGAAGTCATGGCTATATCCGGTGCCGCCGGCACCGGCGTGGGACAACTCCTGCGTCAGCTAAGACTGATCATTGAAGATGACCGGAACGCGGAAAACCCCGACCGGTCAAACGAAAGTGCGTTGTCATGGACACCCTAGGAAAATCCTCCGGTGACAGGCTTGCCTCATCCCGCAGGCTGATCATAAAGATCGGCTCCGCCCTACTGATAGATAATTCTAGCGGCATGATACGTACCGACTGGCTTTCCGGTCTGGCCGCCGATATCGCCGACCAGAGGGCACGTGGAACGGAAATCGTTATCGTATCTTCCGGTGCAATCGCGGCGGGACGGAACCGACTGGGTTTGTCTGAGGGAGAGCTGTCCCTTGAGCAGAAGCAGGCTGCTGCCGCGACCGGCCAGATCCGGCTTGCACACGCATGGCAAGATGCCCTCGGCATGCATGACATGACAGTCGCCCAAATACTACTGACCCTATCAGACACCGAGGAACGACGGAGACATCTGAACGCCCGGGCAACGATCGATACGTTACTGCAGATGGGCGCGGTGCCACTCATTAACGAAAACGATACCGTCGCCACAGAAGAGATCCGCTACGGTGACAACGACCGCCTCGCTGCCCGCGTGGCGCAGATGATAAGTGCGGACACATTAATATTGCTTTCCGATGTCGCCGGGCTTTACGACGTGGATCCGCATCTAGATGACAACGCCACTCTTATACCGCAAGTCACTGAAATTACTCCAGAAATCGAAGCAATGGCGGGGGCGGCTCCCGCTGGATATTCATCAGGCGGTATGGTGACTAAACTTGACGCCGCCAAAATTGCGACCACCGCAGGCTGCGCTATGGTAATCACCTATGGTAAACCGAATAACGCTTTATCGTCGCTTTTGTCTGGTGGAGACTGCACATGGTTTCTGCCAAACTCGGAGCCGCTGACCGCGCGCAAAAGATGGATCGCTGGCGCCGTCACCGCATCGGGTGCATTTCAAGTAGATATCGGCGCGGTCAATGCGCTGAGGTCGGGAAAAAGTCTATTGCCAGCCGGTGTGACAGGTGTAGAAGGCCAATTCGAGCGAGGCGATGCCGTGGAAATAATACTTCTGGGCACCGGTGTCGTAGGACGTGGGCTCTCAGCCTATTCGTCAAAAGATGCCGCTCGCATCGCAGGGCGAAAAAGCCGTGAAATAGTTGGAATTCTGGGCTACCGTGGGCGCGATGAGATGATCCATCGTGACGATATGGTATTGGAGTTGAGCGCGTCGGAGGCG
>JAYYZV010000129.1:0-18872 GCA_036339975.1 Pseudomonadota bacterium
TCTGATGTTTTGACTAATATTTTGGTTGATCACTACCAAACACTAATGTCATGGAAGACCATTTAAAATCGGGGACATACGGTTTTACCCGTCCTTTATTCATCCCTTCTCGTATCCTGATATCATGGGCGGATTATATACGATCGCGTAGTCATACAATATTATATCCATCGATGGATTTTATTGACGTAATGTAGAGGAAGACATAGATCAATATAGCTCTAAAGAAATAGTCCGGGATTAGATTATGAATAAAATTCCGTCAGTTATGGTTATGTCTGTATTTTTGGCGCTGCTTTTCGTAGGAGGAGCGCAATCCGCCGATGTTGCAAAAGGGAAAAAGGTCTTCAACAGGTGTAAGGCGTGCCATACACTAGTAGCCGGTAAACACCGGATCGGCCCAAGTCTGCACGGCATTTTTGGGCGCACTGCTGGTTCCACAAAAAAATACAGATTTTCAAAGGCCATGAGGAAAGCTGGCGCCAACGGGCTGATCTGGAACGAAGAGGCGCTGGCTAAGTATCTAACTAAACCCCGCTCCTTCGTTAAAGGCACAAAAATGGTTTTTGCCGGCATTAGGAAGAAGAGGGATATGGAAAACCTCATGGCTTTCCTCAGTCGGGCATCGAAATAAGCATTAAACCACTGGCGGCCAGCGCTTCCTTCGCCGCCTCCAAATGACTCTATTCAGCAGCAGCTAATAAATTGGATGTCCCTAGCAAATTATCGCGCTTACCATGACTTAATCGATGGTCAACTATCGCTTGGACAATCTCAACTCGGCATTGACCGCATTTAGCCTCACACCCGTATAATTCATGCACATCTTGCCATGCGTGAGCACCGGATTCGATGGCAGACCTAACCTGCCGGTCATTTATCGAATTACAAACACAAATATACATCTCAACATCGTCGCCAAGCCGTTTGATAATGCGATCCATTATCATTTAGGCACAGTAACCTAGTCAAGTAGACCATTGGCAATTTTCTATAACCCTCCGCGACCCCATACAAACAGGACTTTTGTTAAAGCAATCAACTTAAACAAAACTTGATACAATTGAGAATGAAATTCAATTCAATTGATAATGAAAGTCAATTTCTTAAGTAATGAAATATTTATTATTTAATTAATTTTCATTTTCATTATCATTATCATTATCATCAATATTTTTATACTTTCTTTTATGTAAATAATGGATATATTCAACAATGATATTTATTAACTTTACGCCATAGGTGAAAGGAACTTTTATGAAAGGTCACCCCTCTGTCATCAAGCAATTAAACTTAATTCTGAAAAACGAACTTACAGCGATAAATCAGTATTTCCTGCATGCTAGGATGCTAAAAGATTGGGGATTAAATCGCCTTGCAGAAAAGGTTTACGAGGAATCCATTGGTGAAATGAAACACGCTGATCACCTTATTGAGCGTATTCTTGTGTTAAATAGCCTTCCCAACCTTCAAGACCTTGGTAAGCTAAAGATTGGTGAAAACGTGCCCGAAATCCTAAAATCCGACCTCGGCGTCGAGGAAACGAACCAAGGATGTCTGAAGGTAGCCATTACGGTTTGCGAAGAACAAAGGGACTTTGTTTCACGCGAAATTTTGGAAAATATCCTTACGGATACCGAAGAACACATTGACTGGATTGAACAACAGCACACGAGGATAGATCAGGCGGGGCTACCCAATTACCTTCAGGAGCATATGTACGAGCAAAGCAACAACTAGATCTCTCACCCCCGGACGTCATTATTGACGGGGAGGCCATGGCTCACCGCGGAACAATTCAATACATACTCGTGATATTAGGCTCCCTTCCGGTTCCCAACCTATCTGGAAGGGATCGCGGTGTTTAGTGTATCGTCACCGATGCTTCTTTATGGACTTGATCAGTTTCTTTTCCGCGGCGGGTTACTCCCGTACGAGGTCGCTGATCAACAGATCCTAACGCCATTTGGAACGCAAGAAGCGAATGGATAAAATTGTCGCGCCCCTCCTTTCCGATAAAATCGGTGTCGGATAACGGCCAGGGAATGCCGGGATCATTATTTACTTTTCGCAAAAACTTCACCAAGAGCCACTCGTCTGGGGAAAGGTATGGTACACACGTACAATTTAATTTTATAGACTTCGTGCCGTTGGTTTGAATCGACTGAATAACTGAATTGACGGATCCAATGGCAATACGCGCAGCCGAAGGGGATAAATTATTATTAAACTCTACATGCACCTTTTGAAAAAATTTTTTGCCGCGAACTTTCATCCTCAACGCCCAAACAAAAACCTGTTCAGTAAAATAAAGGTCTTTTATTTCTATAAGCCCTTGAGCTAAATCTTGGGGTTCTTGAATTTGCATCACTTCTTCTTTTCGTAGGGCCGCTTGTGAAGTCCAGATGTAGTCGATGAACGTACGCTGAGTAGCTCTGTTCAACGGGTCCTTGGGGCAATTATCGCTGAATCTGAAATACCCAATATGGAGATCATCTACCTCCCAGCATTGAGCCACTTTGTTCCAGATTGCGAATGCGAGTCATTCGTATTTATAGACAATAACTTCTTAATATCAACGGCCAAATCCCGGTTTTTCGGTAATTCTTTTGGAAAAGGGGGCCTGTTATAGCCCTGAAGGTATTTATTCATGGCGATTGATGACGCTTGTAACCCATCTCTAGAAGCTGCAGGCTTTCACCACCCCCCAAATTGGTTACCGGGAAATAATGGGTCCGCCTAGCGCATTACCAATACTGATTTTGCCGAGTGGCGGACGACGCGGGCGGCGTTCGGTCCTAAAAGGTAATCCTGCAATTCGGGTCTATGCGACCCCATTATTATAAGATCAGCATTTATGTCTTCCGCCGTATCGATAATCTTCTTGTAGATTGTGCCGTCCGTAACAATATGCTGCACGTTGATAACGTGCGGCACATGATCGACAACGAACTTGTGAAGAACCTCGTTCACCTGCCCCATCATCCTATCTTCATGGTCATCAGGAAAAAATTGCGCAACCATGGGAGAACCGAAATCGGGCATGACCGTCATCACGTGAAGAACCGAACCGAAGGTTTCGCAATACTTTATCGCGGTTGGCAGGGCCTTTGCCCAGGAACTTTCGTTACCCAGATCAACCGGCAACAGAATGTTTTTATACATTTTACCTCCCTCTCAATTGGACCTTGGCCCGAGTGTGCCAATCTCTCCGCGGGGATTGAAAACCTCATTTAGGTCTTTGTCATCCACAAAAAAACGCGCTGGACGTCGACATACTAGTTCTATGGGAAAAAACCTTTTAGAGCCGTGCTACATGTCACCAGTCTATTTGCGAAGTGATATAGATTGGATAGGATTGCGACCTCATTCGCAGCACCAATACTCATATCAGGACGTGCCATGAATTTGAAAGAACATATCCGGTCAATTCCGGATTTTCCAAAGCCTGGAATACTTTTTTATGACATTTCGACCCTACTGCAGCACCCGGAGGCTTGGCAGGCCACGGTTGACCGTTTGGCGGAGGAAATCCAACCCTACCAACCGGATCGCCTAGTTGGAATTGAATCGCGCGGCTTTCTTGTAGCTGCACCACTAGCATTACGCCTCGGTATCGGTCTGACAATGGTCCGCAAGCAGGGAAAACTTCCCGGCAATACCATCTCCCATACATACGAGTTGGAGTATGGCACCGACGTTATCGAGATCCAGTCTGACGCTCTGCACGAAGGGCAGAAAGTGGTACTGATGGACGATTTACTAGCCACCGGCGGAACAGCAGCGGCAGCGGCCGGCCTATTGAATGATGCCGGAGCGGAAGTAGTCGCCACCGCCTTTATCGTCGAATTGAATTTCCTTAACGGACGCGACCGGCTAAACATTCCGGTCCACTCATTGATCAGCTACGATGAGTAAGATTATTTTTCTGGCGGCACCGCCGCAAATTCGGAGTTTCTGAGACAGAACTTACCCTCCGGGTCCTGCCAGAGAACGCCGTCTTCATGCAAATTTCCAATGGCTCGGGTTACCGTCTGAAAGCCGTGAGCGACGAATCTTTCACACAACTCGGCAAAATAGAGCGGCTCTACCGAAATCAGGTCTTTGATCTGTGCCGCCAGATTTTCCGGGTCGATCTCAATTACCGGTTGCGATTCAGCTTTCGCCGAACCAATAAAATCTTCCAACGTCACCTCGTCAGCATAGGCATATGCGATGCGGTGAAAACGCTCGCGCGGCACATTATCAGGAATCGTCGCGTCGATGCCCATTTTTGCGGTTGTCGGCACTCTGGAATACGGCCCAGGGGGCGGTAGGCTCGGATCCAGCGGTTTCGAACGCGCACCGGAAATAATCACGACATCGCGGTCGGCCTGAACCCGGGTCGCAACTGCCCACTCCACATCCACGTGATCAAAGACATCTATATCATGATCAACTACCGTGACATGCTTCATGTCCGCGACCGAAAGCACGGCGGCAATCGCGTTTTTTCCATCACCGGGCAGCGGTTTAATCGCAACGGTCGCATGCCAGTGACAGCAACCGCCCGGAGTAATATTGACGGCTGCTACATTTACGCCAGCTTCGTCTAGCACCCGCCGCACATTCGCCTCATAGATAGGACCCGACGGCCAAATGTTTTCCCATGGCATATGTAAAGCATAGTAAACAGGGTTCTTTCGCATCGATATCGCCTTGATTCGCACATGCGGATTCCAGTGCAATCCGCCCATCAGCCTTGTGAACTCTCCAAACCTACCCTCCGGCTGAGTCCACCCGGTGGGCAGAATTTCTGCTTCCAGCACGATTTCCGCGTCAGCTATACAGGGCATGTCGATCGTCTGACATTGTGTTAGCGGAACACCCTTGCCACGCATGCCGCCGGCTATACCAAGTTCGCTAACACCAGCGCGGGCCTTATAAGTGGAACAAATCAGCTCGAATGGATGGGTGCCGATATTGATTGAGATCGGCAGAGGCTCTCCCTTTTCATATGCTTTTGCTGCATAGCGGTGCAAATTGTTGGGGGTGACAATGTCGATCCCGGTCAGGTTCTTTTCCTTTACCAGAAAGCGGTAGACACCGGCATTAATAGCTGACCCCTCATCCTCATCCGGGTCTCTGGACAGGGTGACACCCGCAGTGATCATGGGACCACCGTCCAGCACAGAGAACAGCGGTACAGGTAGTGTGTAGAGATCGACCTCACCGCCTTCGACATAAACTTCCCGCACCGGACCACTATTGACAAATTCGGGTTCGATCGGCCGGTCGAGGCCTTCGCGCAGACGGCCTTCAATATCTGAAAAATTGCATCCTGCAGCGATGGCAAGACGTTCACGGCTGTTAGTCACTCCGGAGACCACAGGCATCTCGTAACCGTTTACGTTATTAAACATCAGTGCTTTGTCGGACTGGTCCACCAATGTGGCAATATGCCGAATATCAACTGGTTTTTCGATATCAATCAACTCGTCCGCGGCACGGAGCGCATCTATAAGTTCACGAAAATCTTCGGCCATCTTCTGGGCGTCCTGTCTCATTATCCGTCTTCGCCGCAACATACAGCATTCATTTAATAGCCGGAACATAGGCTCCCGTCACTTGGCCCCGCCAGCACCGCGTTTCATAGGGTCAGTCTAACGAAAAATGGACAGGACCCGATATACACTGAAACACAGACTAAAATCGCAAACACCGCATCGAATCTCTTCACAAGATGCTTGGTCTGGTGTTAACGCGCAGGCGTCACGCGCCGCTTCGAATACGTCGAAGAGGCGCCTAATCTTAACTCCCTAATTCCATTTCTCCCGGATCCGTTCGGGCACGCATTTCGTTTAACCCCCGTATTGATTGACCGCCGGCTGTAATTTATCAGTCTGGGTCTTTAAACATTGATAATAAAATCGGTTAATACCGGTGTTATCTTTTTGTATAGCAATTCAACTTCCCCGCGACCGCCAACAAGGACCGCCCATATATATGACGTCTGTGTCTTCAGCCAACTTTGGTCGCGAAATACGCGCCATTAGCCTTGTCGGGTTCGGACATTTCCTGAGTCACTTCTACATGTTCGGTCTTGTACCGCTTTTCGTTGCTATAAGCTCCGATTTCAACGTAAACAACCTCCAACTCGGCGCGATCTTGACCGCCTATAATATGGCAACCGGCATACTGCAAACCCCAATGGGGATTCTGGTCGATAAATTCGGTGCGCGTCGGGTGCTGATCGGCGGCCTATTTGTCACGTCCACCGCCTTCGGTCTGTGTGGGTTTACGACATCGTACTGGGAATTACTGGCGCTTTTTTTTATTGCCGGTGCGGGCAACAGTGTATTTCACCCGGCCGATTACGTGATCCTTACAGCGTCCGTGGATCAGTCGCGCCAAGGCCGGGCCTACTCGATGCATTCATTCGGCGGATCATTGGGTACGGCGGCGGGGCCCGCTCTAATGGTCGTACTGATGACCATGACGGACTGGCGGACAGCACTCATCATTGCAGGGTCAGTGGGCGTGCTCCTGAGCCTTGTTTTCGTATTCTCAGGCGATACGTTGCGCGAGGATGCTGTTGCCAAACAGAAAACCAAAGCAGAAAAACCGCTGCAGTCCATGATTAACCGGAGCGTTGTGCTCCTGTTTCTTTTTTATGTTCTGACATCCTCCGCAAATATTGGCCTGACGGCATTTGCCCCAATCTATCTTCCCGCACTATACGATGTGACGGTAGAAACCGCTGCTTACATCCTTTCGGTATTGCTATTTAGCAATGCGTTAGGCACCCTTTTCGGGGGATGGCTAGCGGACAAAACCTCGCGTCACGACCTTGTTCTGGTCGTTTCGTTCTCGATATACGCGGCTCTGCTGGCCATCGTGGGCATCGCCCTCCTTCCAGTTTTTTTTGTCGTCGGGGCATTTATGCTCGGCGGATTCGTTCGCGGTATCGTCAACCCTTCGCGAGACATGATGGTGCGTGGAGTCGCGCCAGCCGGCGCGCTGGGTACGGTATTCGCCTTTGTCAGCACTGGCTTCAATGTTGGCCAAGGTCTGGCACCATTGGCCTACGGCGCGCTGCTAGACGGCAACCTGACCAACGAAGTCTTGTACTTGTCAGCAGCGTTCATGATCGCGTCTATTCTCCTACTTCTTTTTTCTCGCAACCGGTCCTTCTAATACACAAAATTTTCTTTAAGCGTCTTCCAAAGGTTGGGGCGCAACTAATGTGTATGCTTAACAGGGTTCCGGGGAGTTCAGCGCCACCTCCGCACTAGTGACAACGATCCGGGTTTTAAAACGCAGATAACTGCCGGCCGGATAGAGTCGAGCCGATGGGAAAAGAGACAGTTCGGCCCGCAGAACGGAATTGCCACCCACCCCACGAACAGAACCTTCGACACCCCGCGGTTGCCGCGTACAGAGCGTTTAATCCCAACCAAATTCGAAAATTGTCCGTATTTTCTCTACTGCGGCAACGGTGAGCGTGCTGATCGAAGCCGGTGTATATCGTCGGCCTATTTAACCGGCGGTGGGACCGACAAATTTGTGTCTATCATTAAGTTCGCCATCCTATCTGTCACAATCATGTTGTTGGCGCAGGGCCTATTTGAGCTGGCGAAACCCCGGGGTCTTTCTCTGGAGCTACCCGAGCCGGGTGTTAGCCTAACGCCCCACTTTTTGTATCCTTATTTGATAGATTTCACCGACTTTCTCGATGTTGATCAGGGTGTGCCCGGTTTCTCGGCAGAACGCCTCGAAATCAGCAGGAGCTGCCTCGTCGGTAGCAAAAACATCCAGCAACTTACCAGCCAGCACCTCCTTGAGTGCCTTACGCGCTCTCAGAACTGGAAGCGGACACCTAAGGTCCGTCGCGTCCACAACGGTAGGATCTTCGTTCACTTTCCCTTTTCCGGCTCCGACGTCAATAAAACCCCGCGGATCGCGCTGGCTGGGGCGGCAGGGATCGAACCTGCGAATCACGGGATCAAAACCCGTTGCCTTACCACTTGGCTACGCCCCATTTCAGCTCGGCCGTGAACATATCGGATCACCGGCATCCGATGCAACGTCCACCTACTGATTATAACCGATCTAATCTCCCACTCATTTCCATGTGCAATCCAAATATGTCGTGCGGATTAAGGGACTTTTGTAAAAAAGGTGAGCGATATCAAAAAAAACCGTGAGACCCCACCTATATTCCGTTTGCCGCTAATCAACCGTCCATTACTAACACCGTCGCCAACCAACGCTCGTCGGTAGTGTCGGGCAGGCAATCAAATAGATCACTGCACCAAATAGCGGCGTCGCCGAACGTAATCAGGCTTGTATATACAAACGTTTTTTCCAAAAAAAATATTTCGGCGACCAATATTCAGCCTAACAAATTTTAGGGCGTTTGGTGCGAAAGGTCGTCGCCATACTCCACCACTGAGGATTGGCATTACGAATATCGCCGGCGGCTTTTTCCGCCCCCGACTGATCGGCGAATAGTCCAAAACAGGTACCTCCACTTCCCGACATGCGCGCCAGTGCGCACCCTTCAGCCTTCTTCAGTTCGCCAAGAACATCAGCTATCAGAGGCGAAACAGTCCGAGCACTGTCCATAAGGTCGTTAGCTAACAACTGAAGCTGGGAAACAAATTCATCAAAATTAATAGGCGCTTCCCAGGCCATGCAGGTTGTGTATGGGCCTTTACGGCCGGCGAATACTGCCGGCGTCGAGACAGCTTCCGCCCCATTCACAATTACAATCCCGCAAGTTGGGAGCGGATCGGCCGGCAGTACTGTCTCCCCCATACCGGACATGTGGCAGGTGACCCCTGCGATGCAAACGGGAATGTCGGCTCCGATTAACAGACCAATGCGAGACAGCTCAGCGTCATTCGTCTTGATTCGCCACAATTTGGTAAGGATACGCAACGCTGCCGCGGCATCCGCCGACCCGCCGCCGATACCCGACGAAATCGGAAGGTTTTTCTCAAGTGTAACGGTCGCTCCCTCCCGTATCCCGAATGCGCCTTGAAGTGCGCGCGCCGCCCGAAGGACAATATTGTCCTCTTCGCACCCCTTCAGATTGCCGGAAAACGGGCCCTCAATTCGAAGCGTTAGTCGGTCGGCGGGTTCCGCGATCAGCCGGTCGCCCAGTTTGGTAAACGTTACCAAACTGTCCAATAGGTGATAACCGTCTGCCCTGCGTCCGGTTACACAAAGATAGAGATTGATCTTTGCAGGCGCCTCCAGCGCGAGAAGATGATCTTTGTTTTGCACGCGGGTTCAGCCGTCCTCTTCTCCGCTGTCAGGCAACTTCAAGCCTCTCAGCAACTTACCTTCAATGGCGGATATATGATCTTTCTCCGGTTTGAGCGTTAGTGCGCGCTGCCACTGAAATCGCGCTTCATTGTACCTACCAACCCGCCAATAGGCGTCACCAAGGTGATCGTTGATCGTGGGATCGTTGGGTCGCAGTTCAACGGCACGCTCCAGTTTCTCGACGGCGCCCTCAAAATCCCGCAGGCGATACAGCACCCACCCCAAACTATCCACAATATATCCGTCGTTGGGCCGCAGCTTGACCGCACGCTCTATCATCTTGTGAGCCTGTTCAAGGTTTACACCCTGATCTACCCAAGAATAGCCCAAATAATTGAGCACATAAGGCTGATCAGGTTTAAGCTCAAGTGCGCGCTTGAAATCAAGCTCGGCGCGCTCCCACTGTTTGGATCGTTCGAGTGAAATACCTCGGGAGTAAAGCACCCTCCAGTGCCTTTTATCTATTTCAGGCAGCATTGCTATCGCCCGATCGTATGCAGTTACCGATTCTGCAAACCGTTTGTTTGATCGAAATAAATCTCCGAGGCTCACTAGCGGTTCGGGGTGGGTTTTGTCCTCTAAGGAAAGTGCACGGAGTATTTCAATCGCCTCGTCGTCCCTGTCGAGGACTTCCAAGTTTCCTGCGGCACGCAACCGCGCGGACCAGAAAAATGGCGATTTCGGCGAGATACCCCCATACTCCGCTATCGCCTCTTCGTTACGATCCATAGATTCTAGTATTCCAGCAGCTAGCATCCTCGCCAAGTCAAAATCCTGACGGAGATAAAGCGCAAGCCGACCATATATCAAGGCCAATTGCGGGGAATTTTCTCGAGCTATCGTCCCAGAGACATTAAACAGCGCCTCCGCAATACCTTCTGCCGGTGTCGATACCAGCAAGGCAGGCCTCAGGCTTCGGCTCAAACGGGCCATGGCAGGTCCGAGAACGACAGAATCCGGATTTTCCTTGATATAGGATTTATAAAGAAGTCTTGCCTGTTCGGTCTTGCCAGCACGTTCTAGATGGTGGCCATATCCCTGTACGATCCGGAGTGTCGACCCACGAACGTTTTTGACAGCTAACTTGTAGTGTCTCTCTGCATCGGAGTTACGTCCCGCGACATCGGACAGCAATGCCGCATGCAGTTCGTACAGCACGCGAAGTTCTGACAGGTTTTTCAGCGGTGACAGCGCCTGAACAGGATCGGCACCTTCTAACCTACCAAGCGATACCCACGACATCAAAAGCGGTTTCAAAATGCCGCTAACACCGAGATCCGGAAAATTGGCGAGTAACCTGTCTGCAGAATCTAGATCGCCCCGTTTAACCGAATCCACAAACAGGAGAAGCTTAGCTACGGGCGCCGAGCTATGCCGCTTTGTGATTTTGCGGGCCATCGGCAACGTCCCGGAGATGTCGCCGGCGGCCAACCGGGCGAAAAACGTACTACGCAGAAGCTGTGTATTATCGGGACCTTTCTCCAGCGCTTTGCCAAGAAATCGGGAAGCCTGCCTGAAGTCCCAGTTTTTCTGGGCGTGACGACCGGCCAAGTAATTGCCCGCTGTCGATACCGGTCTCTTTAAAACATCGTGCGCCCTTGCCGGCAGCCTGTTTAAGTCAAATAAAAAGGACGTCGCCACGGCCATAGCCGAAGCCGCCGCTAGGATAATTTTGGGTGGAGCAATCCGCAGGCTGCACCCGCTAAGGTCTTTTTTCTGTTGGCGTCGAACCGACATATCTGTCCAGAACCCCGGAAGTAGAGTTTTAACCAAACGCAAGTATCTGTTCGGCCAATAACTACCCCTAATATACGGCGAAGCTGCCTACAGTTAAACGCCGATCAACAGAATTGAGCCAATATGATCAGTCGGGCTCTCTTTCCCCCTACATATTTGGATAGTTCGGGCCGCCGCCGCCTTCCGGGACAACCCAGTTGATGTTTTGGGTAGGATCCTTAATATCGCACGTCTTGCAGTGAACGCAGTTCTGCGCATTGATCTGCAATTGTGGATTGGATCCATCATCCTCGGCTACAATCTCGTATACCCCTGCCGGGCAGTAGCGCTGCTCGGGAGCGTCATACTCTGCTAGATTGACCGATATGGGCACGCTTTCGTCCTTCAGCGTCAGATGCGCAGGCTGATTCTCTTCATGATTGGTGTTTGAAATAAAAACCGATGACAATCGGTCGAATGATACTTTGCCGTCGGGTTTAGGATACTCGATCGTGGCGGCTTCAGATGCTTTTTTTATCGTTTGATGGTCTGCGTGATTTTTGAGCGTCCACGGTGCTCGCCCTCGAAAAACATACGTGTCGATGGCAGAGTATATTAGACCGGCCCACAATCCCCACTTGAAGACCGGGCGGATATTACGCACACGATAGAGTTCCTCCCAGATCCAGCTCTTTTTTATGGCATTTTCGTAGGATGTCGCTTCTGCCTGTCCGGTCCCACCAATAATCAGCTCAAACACGGCCTCCGCCGCAAGCATACCGGATTTCATAGCCGTATGACTGCCCTTGATCTTTGGCACATTCAGGAAGCCGGCTGTACACCCGATCAGCAAACCGCCAGGAAAAGTTAGTTTTGGAACGGATTGGTACCCGCCTTCATTGATGGCGCGGGCGCCATATGCGATCCGTCTACCACCTTCGAAAGTCGGGCGGATTTTAGGATGGGTTTTAAAGCGCTGAAATTCTTCGAACGGGCTGAGATGTGGGTTATTGTAATCGAGCCCCACCACAAACCCGACGGCAACCTGATTTTCCTCAAAATGGTATAGAAATGACCCGCCATAGGTGCGTGCGTTCATCGGCCAGCCAATGGTGTGCACAACTCGGCCAAGATGATGATTTTCTTGATTAATTTCCCAAAGCTCCTTGATACCGATCCCATATGTCTGCGGATCAACACCGTCTCGGAGGTGGAACTTCTCGAACAATGTTTTGGTCAGGGAGCCACGGCATCCCTCGGCGAAGATCGTCTGTTTGGCATGCAGTTCAATTCCCGGCTCGTAATTGGCCGTGTGTTCGCCATCTTTGCCAATTCCCATTTCGCCTGTGGCAACACCTTTGACCCGCCCATCATCGTCATAGAGCACCTCCGCAGCAGCGAAACCCGGATAGATTTCGACGCCTGCAGCTTCAGCCTGCTCCCCCAGCCAGCGGCAAACGTTGCCCAGACTAACTATATAGTTCCCATGATTGATCATTTGCGGAGGTGTTGGAAGCCGCGTGGCACGGTCCTTTCCGAGTAATAGAAAATGATCTTCTTCAACCGGGGTATTTAACGGGGCACCTCTATCTTTCCAGTCGGGTAGAAGTTCGTTTAAAGCTCGCGGCTCGATTACCGCGCCTGATAGGATATGAGCGCCGACCTCCGACCCCTTTTCGATAATGCAGACCGAGATTTCCCGGCCATTCTCCTCGGCCAGTTGCCGCAGGCGGATCGCGGAGGCAAGACCGGAAGGACCTGCGCCCACGATTACCACATCGTACTCCATCGAATCCCGTTCCATTTGCCGCTCCGCAAATCTGTTGTGTCGGTTTTGTGTATAGCACGCGGTTGCAGATTATCCAGCCGCGGCGGCGGCTCATTAGCCAGCTAAAAAACAATCGACTGGTTCCGCTCGCCCTTATTTTATTGTAAATTGATGGAATGGGTGGACCGGCGGAGCAGAAGGCGCTGCTCGATTGGTATTTCGAGGCAGGGGTTGATGAGGCGATTGGTGATAAGCCAATAAATAGGTTCAACGCCAAGCAAACGGCGGCGCAGATGACCACCGTCAATGAATCCGAGACGGGGCGGGCTGTGAGGCGCCAGACCGAACCTTCGGTGCCGCTTCAATCGCGGAATGCAGCGGTCTATACTGCTCAGGAAATTGCCGCAGCCGCCTCTAATCTGGAAGAACTCCACAACGCCTTACAAGAGTTCGATGGCTGTCCGCTAAAAGAGACAGCAATGAACTTCGTATTTGCCGACGGCCATGCGGACGCCCGACTGATGTTTGTCGGCGAAGCGCCAGGCGCCGAAGAAGACCGTAAAGGAATCCCTTTCGTTGGACCAGCGGGACAATTGTTAGACAAAATGCTTGCCTCGATTAGGGTCGTGCGATCCGACGTCTACATCACAAATATTCTGCCATGGCGCCCCCCCGGAAACCGCAAACCAACTGATACTGAAATCGCCACCTGCCTGCCATTCCTCGAGCGTCATATCTCGCTGGTGGATCCCGATATCCTGCTGTTGGTGGGTGGCACATCAGCCAAGACGTTATTGCGACGCAAAGAAGGTATCATGCGGCTACGGGGGAAATGGATGACCTACGAGCCGGCGACCGGCGACCCAATCGCTGCTCGTGCCATGCTTCACCCAGCCTATTTACTTCGTCAGCCCGCCCAGAAACGGGAAGCTTGGCTAGATCTGCAGGAGATACGCGCGCGCCTCGACGAGACTATTTAAGACGGCAAAAAATTCGATTTCCACCCACATCTCAGCCGATACTCATGAACATTTCTTGCCGGCTTGGAGGTACTCAGTTAGAACCCATCAGAAGCAAATAAACAAATTTGACTTTAACAGGGGCTATGCTGGGAATTCTATCTATAGGGCAAAAGTTTGTCCGAATTGTCGCTTTTAGCGCAGCAATCTCGGCCTGCGTCGTCTTCTCCGCAATGTCTTCAACTGACATTGCGGAGAAGATGGCGTCCCCACCTGCCAAAAAGGCGCCCAGCGGCGTTGAACTTCCAGACATTCTTTCAGCTGCAGATGAACGCAGATACAAAACCATTTTCGCCCTCCAGAAAAAAGGGGATTGGCGCCGCGCTAAAAAGCTAATTCAAAAACTGGATGATCACCTCCTCTTGGGCCACGTCCAAGCACAACGTTATTTGCACCCTACGAAGTACCGGTCACGGTATATCGAACTAGCTAAGTGGCTCAAAGTCTACGCCGACCACCCGGACGCCCGCCGGATATATAAACTCGCGCTGAAACGCAGACCAAAGAACTACCGCGCGCCGCGCCGACCGGAGAGCAGGTTCTATCCGTCCTATCAGGCCACGACCATAATTGAGAGTTCCGGGTACCGGCCCGGCAAAAGATCCGCTAAGCGGATCATTCGTCAGGTCCAACGCATGACATATCGCCGTCATTTAACTGCGGCGACACGCTATATTTCAAAAAAGACCGTGCGGCGAAGTCTGGGCCAGACAGGTCTTGATCTCGCGCGCACCCATATCGCGTCGGGATGGTTTTTTTATGGGGATGGAAAAAAAGCATACCAGCTATCGTCGCCCGCTGCTGCCCGATCCGGCAGCCAAGTTCCATACGCTCACTGGATTGCCGGGCTTTCAGCATACCGTCTTGGCAAGTTCCTCGACGCCGCGAAACATTTCGAAGCTGTGGCTCTCTCATCCAAAATTACTGGATATGACCATGCCGCAGCCGCTTTCTGGGCGGCGCGGGCGAATATGACGGGCGAAAAGCCGGCCAGAGTTAGTCGCTGGCTAAAAATGGCGGCGAAGCAACCAAGAACGTTCTACGGCATCATTGCCCGCCGCTGGTTGGGGGGAAAGTCGCAGTTGGACTGGTCTCCAACTGTCCTTACCCAGGCACGACTAGAACGTATTTTAAAAGTGCCGAGCGGCCGCCGGGCCACCGCATTAATCCAGATTAAACAGAGTGCGAGAGCAGAACGTGAACTTAGGTTCATGGCAAATGCAAACGATCCCGACCTTACCCGTGCACTGATCGCAGTGGCGGAACACACCGCGCTCCCTATGGTATCTTACCGGGCCGGCGCAGCCCTGATTGGCGGAACCACCCCAATGTCGGCCGGGGCGCTTTATCCAGTACCGGACTGGCAACCACGCGAAGGTTTCCGTGTTGACCGCGCATTGGTATTTGCTTTTATACGTCAGGAATCGGCTTTTAATGTTCGCGCCAAAAGCTCCGCTGGCGCGCGCGGGCTGATGCAATTAATGCCGGCCACGGCCGGCTTTATTGCCCAAAAGCGATTCCGAGGTAGAAAGCGCAACCAACTATATGATCCGGCGCTGAACATTTCTCTTGGACAAAAATACATACAGCATCTGCTCGAGAACGACCATATAGACGGCGATTTGCTTCTAGTGGCGGCGGCATATAACGGCGGGCCTGGAAATCTAAGGAAGTGGCAGCGCCGCGCCCGCAAAGGTGCCTATACGGATGCATTGATGTTTATAGAGAGCATCCCAGCACGGGAAACGCGCATTTTCATTGAACGTGTGCTATCCAATCTTTGGATGTATCGCGAACGGCTGGGAGAACCAGCGCCTTCGCTTGACGCCCTTGCCGCGGGCGAACGCCCGGTCTACATCGCTGTCGACGGTGCGGAAGGATCGGTGGCCGAAGATGTTCGGAATTAACAAAGACATAGCATTCGTAGCGATTAACATTGCCGTGATGACGGTATCGGACACGCGCACGAAAAATGATGATAAATCCGGCGATACCCTTGCCGATCGGTTGAAGTCTGCAGGACACAATTTAGCTGCACGCGCCATAGTTACCGATGATAAAGGGTCTATAGTCACGCAGCTGAGAACATGGATTGAGGACCCTGGGGTCGATGCCGTGCTGGCGACGGGTGGTACTGGAGTAACTGGACGCGACGTTACACCCGAGGCTTTCGAGGACCTATACGACAAAGAAATTGCAGGATTCGGCGAGTTATTTCGGATGCTTTCGTACAAAAAAATTGGCACCTCGACAATCCAGTCCCGAGCCACCGCGGGGGTCGCCAACGGCACATACCTATTTGCACTGCCCGGCTCCACCGGTGCCTGCAAAGACGCTTGGGATGACATCCTCATCTATCAGCTCGATATCAGGCACAAGCCTTGCAACTTCGTGGAGTTGATTCCGCGGTTACAGGAAAAGTAGTTTTTGACTACCCGCCGCTGCGCCAAGTAGCGTAAGCGTCCCCATCGTCTATATCGGCCAGTTCTTCTAGCATTGCCACATTTGTTCCCGGGCGTACGTTACTCAATGTGTCCGAAAGCGCGTAATCTGTGGACCAGCGTACATCGTCAAATATAAGACCGACACGCGCACCCTGCGCGGCCCCGACAAGCCAGAAACCGCCGTCTACTGACGGGCCAAATACCAGGTCATTGCAGCGTAGGGCGTCGAAGGCTGCAACGATATGCGACCTTCCGATGTCTGGAATATCGCTACCAACAATCAGCGCGGGATGATGGCCAAATCGTGAGAGACACCGCGACATCCGAGCACCGAGGTCTCCCGCGCCCTGCGGCAGCCGGCCAGCCATCTGCGGGTAAAGCCGACGATCGAAAATCGTTTTGTCCGGCGTCAGACCCAGCCAAGTCCTCCAGCAACTGCCTGCGCACAGGCGACGCGTCACCAACCCGAGCGTCGACCGATAGAAACGCAGCGCTTCTACTGCACCAATATCGCGCGCGAGACGCGTCTTGACACGACCAAGCTGGGGGCGACGGGCAAAGATGGTGACATGTTTCATCTATAGACCTTGTTCAGAAGGAGCGGCGGTACGCCCAGAAGATAAAGCGACAGACAAAATACATTACGGAGTGGGCGCCGCCACCATCCACCTTGTCGGTACCGCTCCGCTGATGTAACTGCCAACGCGTCAAGCGCCGTGAGGTTTTTTTTCCCAATACGGCGAACAATATCGACATCCTCCATCAGCGGCATTGGACGATATCCGCCGAGCATGTCGTAGTACTCACGTGAGATCAGCAATGCCTGATCACCGTAAGGAAGACCAAGCACATTGCTGCGCCAGTGTACCAGTTTTTCAATGCGCCGCGCCTGCGGCGACGGATCGTCCAACGCGAACCGAAACACGGCAGCCCGGGCTCGATTTTTGGGATCGGACATGAAACTGCATACAACTTCACCCCAGTTATCTCCGAGTTTAGTATCAGCATGAAGGAACAACAGCCAAGCACCGGTAGCCTTTTGCCCGCCGAGCTGAAGTTGCGCCCCTCGACCACTGTCAGACACGTTAACCACGGCACCCGCGGACTTTGCGATATCGACCGTACCATCTGTGGATCCACCATCGATAACCAGTATTTCGTCCGCACCACCCTGAAGCGCGACCAACGTAGAACGCATCGTTTGCGCGGCGTTCAGCGCGGGTATAACAATCGATAAAGAGATATGCGCGATCATATCGAAAGGTTTATAGCACGTTAAGGATAGTTCTTCCTGAGACGAGCACCCGACAAGCTCAGGAAGATTATTAATTGAATCCAAGATGTTCTTGTTTTGTTCTTTCCCTAAGTGTAATAATCCCCTTACATGGATAGACAACTCCCGCACATACTGCCAAAAGGGCGTGGTGCCATAACCAACCGGACCGGCAGGTTCGAGCAGCACCACACTATAGCTATCGACGATGGTTGGGGGTCGACGATTGATAAAGACATCCCGTCACTTAGAACCACTGTTACCGCCGAAAACATAAAAAAAATCATAACCCACAACCGGTCTCCGGACGTTCCATTCGATCAATCGGTCAATCCGTATAGGGGCTGCGAACACGGCTGCGTATACTGTTTCGCGCGGCCCACGCACGCTTACCTTGGCCTGTCGCCCGGGCTCGATTTTGAGAGCCGGATTTTTTACAAGCCGGACGCTGCTGTCTTGTTGAAAAAGGAACTGCAAGCACCAAAGTATCAATGCGCCGTTATGGCGATGGGCACTAACACCGACCCCTACCAGCCAGTGGAGCGGGAGCTTAATATCACGCGCCGCATTCTGGAAGTTTTATCGGCGCACGATCACCCGGTAGGCATAGTGACGAAATCCAGCCTCGTGATTCGGGATCTCGACATTTTGGGGCCAATGGGTCGAAAAGGGCTCGCTCAGGTTTGTTTGTCGATTACGACACTGGACCGAAAACTCTCCAGAGAGCTCGAACCGCGCTGCCCTAGCCCGACGCGGCGATTGGAAACAATTCAAGCATGTGCGGACGCGGGTATACAGACCGGTGTGATGGCAGCGCCCATGATCCCAGTACTGAATGATCCCGAGCTGGAATTAATTCTCGAGGCAGCGTCGGGCGCAGGAGCGACTATAGCCGGATATATTTTGCTGCGCCTTCCGCTGGAGATTAAAGGTCTATTCCGCGAATGGCTGGAAACCCATACACCGATGAAAGCCGAACACGTTCTGAACGCGATACGCGGAACCCGAGCCGGACAGATGTACGTATCTAAATTTGGTGAGCGGATGCGCGGAACCGGCGTCTATGCTAAATTATTGGAGCGGCGGTTCAACCTAACTTGTCGACGACTTGGCCTAAACGAACGGCATCACGAGCTACGGACTGATCTGTTTAAACGGCCTACCCCGCTCGAAATTCAGCCAAGCCTTTTTGACTGAGAACGCGGCCAGAACAGAGGCAGATTCGCCCCGTTCCAAGCGTTCTGATGCTAAGATGCCTCTTCCATGGATGCTCACATAAATCTTACAGGCATGGCGGTCGTGGGACTGGCGGCACTGTTGTGCGGCATGGTGATGGCAAG